>CAZFCR010000198.1:2735-6706 GCA_964517305.1 uncultured Akkermansia sp. | reverse complement strand
GCTCTTTGCCGGTAACAAAATTGAATTCACCCTGCCACCGCCTCGCCGTTTTGCCTGCCCACCGCACGCGAAAGGTGCTTCGCGAGATCTTCCGCGTAAGCCACACAGCTTCCGGCCTCATGGAATTGTGCATGAAAATCAAGGGCCGTTCAAACCTAATGGAGAAAAGTCTTTCGGGGGCCTAACACCTTAAGTTGGTTAATGGACTTTTCGTTGCTAAAATAACTTGTGTAGCTCAGACGCTAAGCGGCGCTTCGCTTCCGACAGCTTTCCCGTTTGTTTATTTCTTTGCTGTCGGAATGATCGAAGCGCTCAGTTTGAATTGGCCCGTAGATTTTATGCGCAAGGCCATGAAGCCTTGATTTTTTGGTACTTTTTTATCAAGAAAAAAGTACGTACGAGAACTTCGTGAGCTAAAAAAAAACCCAGATCGCTTCAAGCTTCGGAAGCACAAGAAAGCCTTCGCGATGGACGCGGTGGGAAGAGCGTCGTTCAGCGGCCACCCCGCAACCCTTCCAGGTCCTTGCCCACAAAGCTTACGAAGACCTGGCAGGGTTTCCTCCGCACTGCACAAAAACTCTGGTCGTTGAGCCCGAAAACCACCTTTCCAATAATCTATAACTTATAATGCTGCTTCAATGACCGGGGCTTTCAAACTCAGCCGCCGGGTTGTTCGGACTCATCGTAAATCGCTAAATCGTAAATCGTAAATTATTTTTTCTCGTTCATCAGCGCATTCTGCACACGGATACTTTCTTCATGCAAAAGCTGGCACAATTTTTCGACGTGCTGACGCGATAAACCCATTTTATCAGCCCACTGGCCACGCGTGCGCAAAATTTCCTGCCAGCGTTCGAGCTGAAAGATGGTGATGTTGTGTTCTTTTTTGTAAGCGCCTATCTCTTCGATGATCTGGACTCTTTTTTTAAGCGTGTTCATCAACTCGTCGTCTATCTCATCGATAATTTTTCTCAGGTCGCCGAGTTTGTTCTGCAGTTTTTCATCTTCGCAGGAGGTATGGCGCACCACAAGACCATCCATGACATCATTGAGCTGCGCCGGTGTAAATTGTTGTTTGGCATCGCTCAGCGCTTTTGAAGGATCGCAGTGCGATTCTATCATCAGGCCATCCATGCCAAGATCAAGCGCCTTTTGCGCCACCGAGGGAATGAGTTCCCTGTTGCCGCAAATATGGCTGGGATCACAGATCAAAGGCAGATCAGGAAAGTGTGTGCGCAGTTCTATCGGCAATTGCCAGAGCGGCTTGTTGCGGTATTTGGTTTTGCCGTAAAAATAAAATCCCCGGTGAATGGCTGCCATTTTAGTAATGCCTGCGTGGGCAATGCGTTCGATGCCACCGATCCAGAGTTGCAGATCAGCGTGGATAGGATTTTTAACCATCACCGGCACATCCACCCCTTTTAAAACATCGGCAATTTCCTGCACGCTGAAAGGGTTCACGGTGGTACGGGCGCCGATCCACAACACATCAATGCCGTATTTCAGGGCCAGTTCGGTGTGCTGGGCATTGGCCACTTCCACAGTTATTGGAAAACCATGTTCTTGTTTTACTTCCACCAGCCATTTTAATGCTTCTTCGCCCATGCCTTCAAAGGCGTTGGGACGTGTACGCGGCTTCCATACACCCGCCCGGAACAGCGATACCTTATTAAGCGCTTTTAACTGCGCTGCTGTTGTCATAACTTGTTCGAAGCTTTCCGCGCCGCAGGGCCCCGAAATGAGCAAGGGACCTGAAACAGGTTTTATCCAGTGATGAAGAGGTTCAAATTTCATAAATTTTTCGCCAAAGCGATCGGGGTTGAAGTTACCGCTTTTCAGTCGCTTAAAAAATTGCAGGCCAATTAGCGAACACAGCTTATGGCTGAGCAGAATGTTTGTTTCAGCCAGAAGAGAAGTTTAATTTTAATCAAAACCTTAGTGTCAAATTTCTGAACCCGCAGCTGAATGGAAAAAATTAAACTCTGCATTGGTATTTTGTTTTTCTGGTTCAGCGGTATCGGACAGATCAGCAACATAGGCTTTGAGCTTTCTGCCCCTGCGCAGTACACCGCGCAGAACGGCGTGCCCGGATGGACTGTAGACTGTGCCAGTTCCTCTACCAACAGTTGTTTCCAGAGCAGCACAGCCGTCTGGAACCAGCCTGTTTCAGAATTCTGGATCAGGCAGACGCCTTTCAGCCATCCGATCATTGGTACCATCGGCAATTCTCCCCTTGGTGGCGCACGCATCGCACAACTCAACAATACCAGCAACAGTTCGCAAATTACGAGAATACGCAACACCTTTCAGGTAACTTCAGCCAACACTCAGCTTGTATATGCCTGGTGTCTCTCTTTGAATGGCAGCGGCAATCACAGCTGCTGTGACCAGCCTTTTTTCAGGATCAACCTCTACAATTGTTTTGGACAGTTACAAACTTTTTTCAGCTATTCAACAACCGCTCCCGGCGGTAATTGTGTTATGCCCAATCAGAATTATACCATCACCAGTGGCACCAGCTGGAGCAATTGGAGAACAGGTACAATTCCTCTGCTTCCCTTCCTCGGCTCGTGTGTAACATTAGAAATGGTAGTTGGTGATTGCACGAGTGGCACACACCACGGTGATCTGTACTTTGATGCTGCACCCTGGAATGAGGTGCATCCTGTTTTTATTCCGAACCTGGTGTTGAACGGGAACGGCAGTCCGGTCAGTTATTGTCCCGGATCCAATGTCGCCACCATCACCGCTCCATCAGGGGCGATGAGTTATTCATGGACCGCTCCGCCAGGCGCTCCTTTAATTCCGCCCGGCCAGCAGACTCTTTCCACTCTTTCCATCCCCAACCCTTTACCTTACAGCACCTACACACTAACATTTATCAGCAACCTGGGTTATATTTACACGTCTACTTATACTATTGTTCCCAGCCAGGTCACTATTGCCGGCATGGGCAGTGTGGGAAGTTGCACCAATGGGGCCAATGGTTCTGCAACGGTGCTGGCGAACGGCAGCGGCAGTGGCTATACTTATTCCTGGCTCAACAGCAACAACATGGTGGTAAGTACATCGTCTGTTGCTTCAAATTTAAGCACCGGCATCTACACGGTTAACATCAATGCCGTTAACTCTCCTTCCTGCGGAAGCGCTTCACAAACCATCGCTGTATCGCCGGCGGGCACGCAGTATTACGCATCTGTAGTGCCCTATTGTTCCGGGCAGTCAGCGTATCTTTCAGCCCTGTCGTCCACCAATGTGCAGTGGTACAACAGCAACGGTACTGTTCCTGCCAATTTGGGCGGTACAGCGCAGAGCTACACCGCCAACAATGCGCAGAATGGAAGCGTTTTTTCCGTTTTGTCAACTAACGCTCTGGGTTGCCGCGATTCTCTGGTGCTTACTTTATCAGCGGCGGGTCCGGGAACGCTTACAGCCATCAGTCCAAGTTTGCCTGCCGTTTGTGCCGGGGCCTCCACTGGAAACACCAGCATCAGTATCAACGCCCCTTTTCCTCCTTCGCCTATGGGTAATTCGTTCTCTGTAACAGCGGTCAGTCCAACACCACCCTATTCGGCCGGCATTTCAGCATCTCCGCTGGGTACATTTGTACCAACAGGACTCTCTGCAGGTGTCTATACAGTGAATGCCTTTGATGGATATTGTTTTTATTCAAGCAGTTTTACCCTGCAGGCGCTGAACATCAATTACACGGTGAGTCCGCAGAACCAGACTGTTTGTCCGGGCAATCCTTTATTTGCCAGCGTTAATTTTGCTTCACCCGGCAACAGCGCGCAACACACCTATTCGTGGTCGGCACCCATGTGGCTCGTGGGTTCAGGCAATAACCAGCTTGCTACTTTTCAACCCAGTACTACCCCGGGTTCACTTTCCACCATTGTGGCCAGTGTGGTCGTGACTTCCAATTATCTTTCCTGTTCATTACAAAAAACACTGGCCATTACAGCAGCCGA
>CAZFCR010000198.1:0-2725 GCA_964517305.1 uncultured Akkermansia sp. | reverse complement strand
ACGCCCCGGCAGTTACTTTGCAGGGCATGCCCGGAGGAGGAACATTTTTAAGCGCTCCTGGTGTTAATGCATTGAATCCTATCACCGGCCTGTTAACACCTTCACTGGCAATGCCAGGTTTACATACCTATACATACACTTATTACACCGGTCCATGTGCAGCGAGTTCAGCAGGCACTTATTCCATCAAGGCCATCCCGTCTCTCACCGTGGCGGGCATCAACACCGTGTGTGCGGGTGCTGCGCTTTCATTTTCAGTTAGTGGGGCCGACACGTATTTGTGGTTCAACAATACAGCCAACCCGGTGCTCACCTTCAGTCCACAGGCAAGCGGTACTTATTCGGTTTTCGGCACAAGTACTGTTTCGGGCTGTATGGGCAAAAGGGATTTTTCTTTAACTGTGATTCCATTGCCCACCCTCAGCATTACGGGGCAACTACTTATTTGTGAAGGTGAATCAACTACATTAACGGCTACCGGTGCAAGCAATTTCAGCTGGAACAATGGTATGTTCGGCAACTACATCACCGTCAATCCGCCGCAAACACAAACCTTTGTTGTTACGGGCGCACTGGCCCCTGCATTTTGTGAAAACTCGGCTTCGGTTACAGTCACTGTAGATCTTTGTTCCGGCCTTGCAGCGCTGAGTCCGGGCGAATTTAAGATTTTCCCCAATCCAACAGAGGAAATGATCAGTTTTGAATTAATGGCGCCCGCGAAAATAGAAGTTTACACCTCTACGGGTCAAAAGGTTTTTTTCAGCCAGTTCGAAAAAGGTTTGCAGAGCTTCGATATAAGGCAGTTGCCTCCGGGCGTCTATTTTTTTGTGATTCAGACAGGGAGCAAAACCTTCACTGAAAAGGTCATCAAACGTTAAATATGCATAAGTACCCTGTTTAAGGTATTCCCAAAACAGACCCGCGTGAGTAACTTTGATGCATGATCTCCGACAAACCGGCCGTACCAGTTTTTTTTCAGAATAATTGTCCCCTGACAATCTATGCAGACTGCTGCAAGAAGAAAAAAGACTGCTGCAAAAAATTCAAGAAAGGCGACCGTTGTAAAAAATGTCCGGGCCGTAAATAGGCTAAACGTGTTTCAATAATTCCTGTTTCAGAATCGGAGTGCCCTTTACGGCTGTTTGCCTGATGTGTTTTAATTCTTTTACGTAGTCGAGATAAAACTCTCCCGGATCCAATAACCATGTTGGCACGTAAGCGCGGACAAAATTAATGATACCGGCCGCGGGATAAACATTCAGCGAAGTACCTATTACTACAAAAAGATCTGCTTCCGCTGCAAGATGATTGGCCCTGTCCATTTCGTGCACCAGCTCACCGAACCATACGATGTGAGGCCGCAGCTGAGAGCCTTTTTCGCAGAAATCACCCGGATTGAGATCCGCGCTTTTTAAAGTGTAAATCAGACCAGGATCCTGGGTGCTTCTTGCTTTCATCAGCTCTCCATGCAGGTGCAGTACTTTTTTACTCCCTGCCCTTTCGTGCAGATCATCAACGTTCTGCGTGATCACCTGCACATCAAATTTTTTCTGAAGATCTGCCAGAAGCAGGTGTGCCGCGTTGGGTTCCGCTGCCAGCAACTGTCGGCGCCGCTGATTGTAAAAATCGAGTACCAGGTCGCGGTTTCTGTCCCAGGCTTCCGGCGTGGCTACGTCTTCAATTTTGTATTGTTCCCAGAGGCCGCCAGTGTCCCTGAAGGTTTTGATCCCGCTCTCGGCGCTGATGCCCGCTCCCGTAAAAACCACCAGGCGTTTTTTTGACATTTACTTTTAGAGATTTTCCTTTACGAACTTCAGCATTTTGCTGTAGATATGCAAACGCGTGAGTCCGCCGCTGATGCCGTGGTTTTTATTCGGATAAACCATCATGTCGAAAGGAATGTTGTTCTGCAACTATCCAACCTGCATTTATCCATCTAATGGCATTGGCCAATTCCATACTGTTCTGCAGATGCACATTGTCATCTGCACTGCCGTGGATAAGCAAAAACTTCCCTTTGATCTGTTTCACGAAGTTAACCGGCGAATTGTCTTCATACCCGCTTTTATTGTCCTGAGGTTTGCGCATAAAACGTTCGGTGTAAACATTGTCGTAATATTTCCAGTTGGTAACAGGCGCCACGGCAATTGCCGTCTTGATCACATCGGCACCCTTGCTGACGTGTCTAGCGCATCTGGCGGTTTGCCCGCCTACCTTCGCACTTTCCTTGAGATATGGAACAAGGAACTGGCTCCAGAGGGCGAACTCATCTGGCGCGTGGCATCTCCTCCGTCCCGCGCACCCCTGATCGGAATCTGGTTCGAGACTCACTATAGAAATGCCGCTGTGCCAGCATCTCCAGGTGATAGCGCCGGAATGTGGCGCAACCTTATTGCGCAGATCGATCGATCATCACGCGTGCCTGCGAGCTCGCGGATTTTTATCGACACGTTCTTCCGCCACGTCAGCGAGCGGGAGATTCTTTTCATTAAGCGCAATGAGCGCCGTTTCTGGACCCGCACCGCCGCTCGCGAAGGCGCAGTACTGCTCAATTACTGCGAAGTCACCGCGCTGACCAAAGACCCCGCCGGTCACCTGAATGGTGCCGCCCATCGCTTGCACCAGGTTTTGGCTGATGGCGAGGCCCAGCCCGGTGCCCTCGCCGGGCTGTTTGGCATCGCCCACTTGCTCAAAGGCTTTAAAAAGCCGCCCGGCGGCCGTGGGC
>CAZFCR010000197.1:0-6730 GCA_964517305.1 uncultured Akkermansia sp. | reverse complement strand
ACTTTTTTTAAAGCCTCTTTGCCTTTTGCCTGAACGTTGGCATCTCCCGAACGGAACAACAGTTTATCGCTGAGAGAAACATATACCTTGCCGCCCTTCATTTCAACGGTAAGCTCATCGGGACTAAAACCCAGCAGGGCATTTTTTACAGAATTGTTGAGTTTTGACAATAAAGAATCCTGACGTTTTAATGCGGCCTCCAGCTGTTTTAAACGCTCTTCGCGCTGCTGCAGAATGGCATCTTTGTTGCCAAGGTCGCTGTTGAGTTTGTTTAACTGCGATCCCGACAATTTTTGGTATTCGTTGTATTTTGAATTTAAAGTTTCCAGATCCTGATTCAGTTTACTGACTGTACCATTGAGCTGCCCGATTTCCAGTTCGCGGGTTTTAGCAACGCCACACAATGAATCGCGTTCGTGCAAAGCATTGCGGTAACGTTTGGAGTGGTACTTTTTTTTCGCGGTTGTGTCGCCACAGGTTTTGTGTGAGGCGCAGGCGGTAAAAAACAGAAATACAACCCCTGCAATAAATCCGATTTTTAAAATGGTTTTGAAAAAAGTAAACATGGCAGGGAGCAGTCAAATTCAATGCACGGCACCAAAGGCAAAAGTGTGTGCTAATTCGCAGCTACAGGAAGGTTTATTGGGGAAACAAGTCCACAGCCGGAGGTCCTGGGCACGGTATATTATTTTCAAGATCAGGCTAAACTAAAACAACAATTTAAACTATGAAAAAGTTAATATTCTTATTAGCAGCAATTACATTCACCACCACCGGCAAGGCGCAGGAAAGTGCACGTTTTACCATCGGAAGCAAATTTGGCTTCGGTCATTCGTACATTATGCCTTACAACAATTACGGATTCCATGGTTCGTGGCTGGCCGGACTCACCACTGCCTACCAGGTTTCAGAGCACTGGGCTTTTGGAGCTGATGCACTTTATTCATCTGAAGGCGCAAAATTTAAAATGGGAGAATTAACCAGCACCACTGAACTGGATTACCTGCGTGTTCCGCTCAAAGCTATGTACCTGATGAAATCAAGCACCAGCGACTTCCGGCCAAAATTAAGCGTTGGACCCACCTTTGGCGTTTTAATGGCTGAAGATACCGGCTACAAAGACATGGATTTTGGTGTTAACGCGGCGCTGGGTTTTAACTACGAGCTCTTCGAAGAATTCTGGCTTACAACCGATGTTAATTATTATCATGGCCTCATGGATATATACGCAGGCAACAGCGAAAAAGACCGGAACGGCAACATCAGGCTGGAAGTCGGTCTGGTATTTGGACTCTAAGTTTTTTTTTCAAAACCAGGAAGCGCGGAAAATCACCGCGCTTTTTTTTCGCCCTTGTACTTAACAGGTATTAGGATTTTTTAATTTTATATTGCCGTTAATATGTATAGCTTTGTCGACCTCTGAAAACGTTAAAATTCATATTTTTCTTTATATTCCTTTCAGGAATGTTGTACACGGTTTTCTCGTATATTCCGCTTATTGAAGAGGAAGCAGGGCATAAAAAAACCGAGTTCTCAAAAAAACAGGATAATTCTGAAGGCCCCGAACCCGATCCTGAAAATGATACGGAAACGGAAACAAACCCTGAAACTGTATTTGAAAAACCGCATGATCTTGCATGGTCGGGCTTTAGGATCTCAAAAAAGTATTTTGTCCGCTCATTTCTCGATTATAATTTTTACCTCCACCAGCTCAATACCCCTCCTCCGAAAATTAGTGTTTAATTAATACCGGGATTATCTCCCGTAGTTCAATTATTTTTATCATTAATTTTTTGTATGAATTCTATTTTAACCAATTTAAAATCAGGTATTGTTGTTTTTCTTGTTGCCCTCCCTCTATGTCTCGGTATTGCGCTTGCCTGTAACGTTCCCCTCTTCTCGGGAATCCTGGCCGGAGTGATAGGAGGTATTCTGGTTACCACCTTCAGCGGCTCGGTGCTCAGCGTGAGTGGTCCGGCTGCCGGACTTACCGCTATTGTGATTGCCGCAGTTGCATCGCTCGGCTCGTACGAGATTTTTGTTGCTGCCGTGGCCTTTGCCGGTGTGCTGCAGGTAGTGCTGGGCATTATCCGTGCCGGCAGCATCGGTAACTATGTTCCGAATGCTGTAATTAAAGGCATGCTTGCAGGTATCGGCATCATTCTTATCATGAAACAAATACCTCACCTTGTTGGTTATGATAAAGACCCTGAAGGAGATTTTGATTTCATTCAGCCCGATGGTCACAACACCCTCTCAGACCTGTATTATATGTTTAACTACATCTCGCCTGGCGCGGTGGTAATCGGTCTGGTGTCGGTGGTAATTCTTATCATCGGTGAAAGACCCTTTTACAAAAACAACCGTGTGCTGTCGATGGTTCCCGCTCCGCTGATTGTGGTGATTGCAGGGGCGGCTCTGCAGGTCACGTTCCAGAACATTCCATCACTTGCCATTGCAGCTGAAAACCTCGTTAGCCTTCCCGTGATCAACAATTTCGGTGACCTTAAGTCGAACCTTGCTTTTCCTGATTTCAGTGCCCTCGCACAAACAAAATTCTGGACAGTTGTGGTGACCCTAGCCATTGTTGCAAGCCTTGAATCATTACTGAGCGTAGAAGCTGCCGATAAGCTCGATCCCAAACGCAGAGATTCCAACTCCAACAAAGAACTGGTTGCCCAGGGCATTGGCAATATGGCCTGCGGTATGATTGGTGCGCTGCCAGTAACCGCGGTGATTGTGCGCAGTTCGGCCAACATCAACGCCGGTGCCACCAACAAACTTTCCGCCATTTTTCATGCCCTGCTGCTGGCCCTTTCGGTGTTGTTAATTCCCCGCATATTGATGCTCATTCCCAACTCATCGCTTGCGGCTATTCTGATCCTTACAGGTTACAAACTCACCAAACTGGAACTCTTCAGGCATCACCTGAAAAAAGGCATCGATCAGTTTTTACCATTTGTGATCACCATTGCCGTGATGTTGCTGACCGACCTTTTAAAAGGCGTAGGCGCGGGTATATTGGTTTCGGTTATCTTTATCATCAGGTCCAACATCAAAACATCATTCGAAATAGTGAAAGACGAAATCGACGGACATTCGACTTACCTGGTGAAACTGCCGCAACACATTACTTTTTTTAATAAAGGTTATCTTATCAAATACCTCGGCACCATTAAAGAGGGCAGCACCATTATTATTGACGGCACCATTAACAAAACCACCGATAAAGATGTTCAGGATGTGCTGCGTGACTTTGTAGAAAGCGCACCGGACAAAAACATCGAAATTCAACTCAATAAATACACCATTTAATTTATAAACCAATTATGACTGATCAAATGGAGAAATCCTACAAACGCCTGTTAGAAGGCAATAAACATTTTTCGCTTTCAAGAAAATTAGACGACCCTGAGTACTTTAAAAAATTATCTCTTGGTCAGAAACCGGAATACCTCTGGATAGGTTGCAGCGACAGCCGTGTTCCTGCCAACGAAGTAACCAATACACAAAGCGGAGAAATTTTTGTGCACCGCAACATCGCTAACCTGGTTGTGCACACAGACATGAACATGCTCAGCGTGCTTGAATACGCAGTGGTTCACCTTAAAGTAAACCATGTGATCGTTTGCGGGCATTATGGATGCGGCGGTGTTCGCGCGGCTATGAGCAATAACCTGCATGGCTTTGTGGATAACTGGCTTTGCAATATCAAAGACGTTTACCACGAGTTTCAGACTGAGCTGGAAACAATCTCCGATCTTGATAAAAGAGCTGACCGTCTCACCGAGCTGAACGTGATTCAACAGGTGCGTAATCTGGCCAAAACTACTATCATTCAGCAGGAATGGAAAAAACGACCTGTTCATCTTCATGGCTGGGTTTACGGGATCAACAATGGCCTCATTACTGATCTGAGTGTTATTCACGATGGTCATAAGGACATAGAAAACGTATACAGGTATAATGTTTGATCGTTAACGATCTCATGAACCTGCTTCGCGCAATTATTCTTTTATTTTTCTGCACTGCTTTTTCAGAAGCGCGTGCACAACAACAGGATCGCCAGGAACCCAGTAACAAAAACAGGTTCCTGGGTTTCCGGAGTCTGAAAGACACCGTAAACGATGAAAAAAGCGGTGTTTTTATACTTCCCCTGCTCTATTACACCCCCGATACACGCTGGGCATACGGTGCAGCCGGCGTCTATTATTTCCGGGCAACATCAGACAAACCCGGTGAACCGCTCACCCGCATGTCGAACGTTCAGTTTCTTGCAGATTATACACAGAACAAACAATTGGATATATGGGGCCTCTGGAACATCTTTACAAAAAACGAAAACTTCCTGTTTAAAGGCGAAGCCCGCTACAGGAATTTCCCTGACCGGTTTTACGGCATTGGCAACAGAACTTCAAAAGAACAGGTAGAAAAATACAGCTACAATCTGCTCAGCCTTAAGAATCTTGTACTCAAAAAAATACGACCATCCCTGTTCGCCGGGCTTGATTACCATATTGAAAAAGAATACGGCTTTACGTACACCGAAAACGGCATCCTGGAATCGGGCACTGTACGCGGGTACAAAGGCAGTATAGGTTCCGCGCTTGGTTTGGTTGCACTTTACTACAGACGCGACAACGTGATCAACACCTATAAAGGCAGGTCGATTGAACTCTCTTCTTATTTTTACAGGCCGGCCATCGGCAGTACTTTTCCCTTCACCTACCTGCATCTGATGTACCAGGATTTTTTTCAAATAGGACGAAAAAAAGGGCAGATCCTTGCCATACAGGCAAAGATCCGTTACGGTTTTGGCCAGGTGCCATTTCTTGATATGTCAACCGCCGGTAACGATGATCTTTTGCGGGGTTATGCGAAGAACCGTTTCAGAGACCTTAGTTTTGCCGGTGCGCAGGCAGAATACCGCTTCCCGCTTTTCTGGCGATTCGGCGCTGTTACCTTTGCCGGGATCGGCGATGTGTTCTCAAAACCCTCTGATCTTTGTTTCGACTGCATTAAATACTCAGTTGGTGCCGGATTGCGTTTTGTGATCAATCCTGCGGAGCGCCTCAACCTGCGACTTGATTACGGTTACGGCCGTGAAGGCGGTTACTTTTATTTTATGGTGGCCGAATCGTTCTGATCTGCCAAAATTTAAATACTTTTAAACCATGAAAACAGTCCTGATCACCGGCAGCACCAGCGGCATAGGCCTTGGCATTGCACGCGAATTTGCCAAAACCAAAAAGTACAACATCATTTTTAACGGCCTCGAAAAGGACGGCGAACAGACCGCCGCTGCCATTGCGGGAGAATTCGGTATCCAAACTTTATTCAGCGGTGCCAATATGCTGCAACCAGAAGAGTTGCGCGGGATGGTAAAACTCGGTATCGAGAAATTCGGGAAGATTGACGTGCTCATTAACAACGCCGGTATCCAGCATGTGTCGCCGTTAGAAGATTTTCCGGACGATAAATGGACCGCCATCATTGGCATTAACCTCAATTCGGCATTTTATCTTTCAAAGGCTGTATGGCCGGGGATGAAACAAAACAAAGAGGGTCGTATCATCAACATTGCATCTGCCCACGGCCTGGTGGCTTCCGAATTTAAAAGCGCGTATGTAGCCAGCAAACATGGTTTAATAGGTCTCACCAAAACGCTGGCCCTCGAAGGCGCACCCTATAACATCACATGTAACGCCATTTGTCCGGGATACGTAAAAACCCCGCTTGTTGAAAAACAGATCAGCGATCAGGCAAAAGCCCATCACCTTTCAGAGAGCGAAGTGGTGAGTAAGATCATGCTTGCCAAACAAGCGGTGAAAAATTTTGTACCTGTTGAAACCCTCGGGTTAATGGCACTTTTCCTTGCTTCCCCTGAGGCCGGCACGCTTACCGGCGCATCCATCCCGATTGATGGTGGCTGGAATGCCCAGTAAACCTGCATTATTTCCAGCACTGCAAGTCACTGGCATGATTTTTTGAGAAGTTTTTTCCATAAACCAATCAAACCAATCATGAAAAAATTACTCTATTCAGTAATGATGCTCGCGTTTTCCTGCGGCATTGTATCTGCTCAAAAACCTGCCGTAGTGGCCAACGATAAAACCGGATGGCATAAAATCGGCGAAACCACTGTTGATTTTGAAAAAGATGTTGACGAGGTGGCCGTTTTACTGGCCGACCGTTTTGCCATGCTAAAGTTTAAGGTAACTGAAGCGCCGATTGAGTTGCTCGACCTTGATGTGTATTACGAAGAAGGTGATATGCAGAATATTAAAATCGGATATGCCATCAAAGAAGCCGGCTCAGAGAGCAAACCCATTGATCTGAAAGGCGGCGCCGAACGCAATCTGAAAAAAATAACCTTCAGGTACAAAAGCATTGAAAACCGCTCAGACAAAAAAGCACGTGTAGAGATCTGGGGCAAGAAAACCAATGTAGACAAGGCGGCCAATAAAAAAGGTCAAATGAAAAAAGAAGCCAATGCCACCAAAAACGAGGCTAAAAAAGATGTAAAACAAGGCAGCAAAGAAGTAAAAAAGGAAACGAAAGAAGCTAAAAAAGAAGCCCGTGAAGAAAGCAGGGAGCTGAAAAAAGAAGCCAAGGAAACTAAAAAAGAAGTTGAGAAAGAGATCAACGATTAATCCGGACCTTTTCCGTGTTACGAGAGGCTGTCTCAAAAGTGAGGCGGCCTTTTTTTATAACTAATGTTTTTATTAAC
>CAZFCR010000196.1:0-6738 GCA_964517305.1 uncultured Akkermansia sp. | reverse complement strand
GAAGCGATCTGGGCTGAGGAACTGATAGCATTCGACAAGAACAGATTGCTTCGGCCATTGCTCCCGGTAAAATGCCTCGCAATGACCGCGTTTATTTAATTTATCGATGTGCTTCTGCAATGCCGTTTCAGAAGACCGGGGTGCTAACCCACCGCGTCCATCGCGAAGGCTTTGCTTGTGTTTCCGAAGCCTGAAGCCATCTGGGCTGAGGAACTGATAACATGCGCTAAGAACAGATTGCTTCGGCCAGCTCAGCCAACGTTTTTTTGAACCTTGAACCCTCATTGAACCTTGAACCCTCATTGAACCTTGAACCCTCATTGAACCTTGAACCCTCATTGAACCTTGAACCTTCATTAAACCTTGAACCTTTTTGAACTTTGAACCCTTTTTGAATATTCCCAAAATCCCCTTATCTTTGCCCCAGTTCTTTAAAACACTTATTAAGAAAAGCCGAGGGAGACGCCCTGTGAAGCTTTACCAACCCTGACGGAAAAACAACATTGTGTTTCCGGAAGAAGGTGGGAATTCGTCCCGGTTTACCGGGAAAATAAGTCGGAAAACATTAGATATTTTTTAAACAACATACGCTAATCCCTTCCGGCCAATACGGAAGGGATTTTTTATTTTATGAATACAACCATACAACAGGAGCTCGAAAAACGGGTGCTCGTTATCGACGGCGCAATGGGTACCATGATCCAGCAATACAAACTGGAAGAGAAAGATTACCGCGGTAAACGTTTCGCCGACTGGCACAAGGATCTGAAAGGCAACAACGATCTTTTGTCTATCACCCAGCCTCAGATCATCAAGGCCATTCACAAAGAATACCTCAAAGCAGGCGCTGACATTCTTGAAACCAACACCTTCAGCGGTACCAGCGTCGCCATGGCCGATTACGAGATGGAAGCCTTCGTTTATGAAATGAATTACGAATCGGCAAAGATCGCGAAAGAGGCTGTTGAGGAATTCAAAAAAGAACATCCTGAGCAGGCCCGCACAGCCAGGTTTGTAGCGGGTTCAATGGGGCCAACCACCAAACTGTCGTCCATGTCGCCGAACGTTAACGATCCCGGTTACCGGGCGGTTACCTTTGATGAGCTGGTTGTTGCCTTTACCGAACAGATCCGAGGATTGATCGACGGCGGCTGTGACCTGTTGCTGATTGAAACAATTACGGACACGCTCAACGCAAAGGCCGCGCTGTTCGCCATCCAGGAGTATTGTAAAAAAATAAACCGTGTGATGCCCGTGATGGTATCTGGAACAATTACCGATGCCAGCGGACGTACACTGTCCGGACAGACAACCGAAGCCTTTTTGAATTCGGTGTCACATGTTGAATTGTTAAGCATCGGCCTGAACTGCGCCATGGGTGCCAAAGACCTGCGGCCTTATCTCGAAGAGCTTTCGGACAAAGCGCCGTTTTATGTGAGCGCATATCCTAATGCAGGTTTACCGAATCAGTTTGGTGAATACGACCAGGACGCGCATGAAATGGGTCACCAGATAGAAGAATTTTTAAAAGCAGGGTTCATCAACATTGTGGGCGGTTGCTGCGGTACTACACCGGCGCACATTCAACGCATCGCTGAACTCGCGCGTCAGTCGAAACCAAGAAAAAAACCACAGCGCGACACACTCATGCACCTGAGTGGCCTCGAACCATTAACGCTGCGCCCGGAGAGTAATTTCCTGAACGTGGGGGAAAGAACAAATGTCACAGGTTCAAAAAAATTCCTCCGTCTTATCAAAGACGGCAATTATGAAGAGGCTTTATCGGTGGCGAAGGAACAGGTTGAAGGTGGCGCACAGGTGATTGATGTGAACATGGACGAAGGTATGCTTGACAGCGAAGCGGCCATGACCACCTTCCTTAATCTCATTGCGTCAGAACCTGATATTTCGCGAGTGCCCATCATGATCGATTCTTCGAAATGGAGCGTGATCGAAGCGGGTTTAAAATGTGTGCAGGGCAAAGCCATCGTCAACTCTATCTCTTTGAAAGAAGGTGAAGAAAAGTTTATCGAGTATGCGGAAAAGGTAAAAGAGTATGGTGCCGCAGTGATCGTAATGGCTTTTGATGAAGTGGGTCAGGCGGATACCTACCAGCGCCGCATCGAGATCTGTAAACGCGCGTACGATATCCTTGTGAACAAAGTGAAGTTTGCCGCGCAAGACATTATTTTTGATCCCAATATTTTCCCTGTCGCTACCGGCATGGAGGAGCACCGCCTTAACGCGCTGGACTTTTTTAACGCTACAAAATGGATCAAAGAAAACCTGCCACACGCCAAGGTGAGCGGTGGGGTGAGCAACGTGTCCTTCTCTTTCAGGGGGAATGACCATGTGCGTGAAGCCATACACTCCGCGTTTTTATACCACGCTGTCCGTCACGGGATGGACATGGGCATTGTTAATCCATCACAACTGGTGGTGTACGATGAGATCGATAAACACCTTCTGGAATTGGTGGAAGATGTATTATTGAACCGCCGTGACGACGCCACTGAAAGACTGGTAACACATGCCGAAAGTTTAAAAGGCATTGCCAAGGACAAGACTGAAAAAGACGAGGCCTGGCGCAAAGAAACAGTTGAGAAACGTTTGAGTCACGCGCTGGTGAAAGGCATTGTGGATTACATTGAAGAAGACACCGAGGAAGCAAGAAAAAAACTCGGCAGACCTTTGCACGTTATTGAAGGTCCTTTGATGGACGGCATGAACGTGGTGGGCGATCTGTTCGGAAGTGGGAAAATGTTTTTACCCCAGGTAGTAAAAAGCGCCCGTGTGATGAAAAAAGCGGTGGCTTACCTGGAGCCGTTTTTGCAGCAGGAAAAAGAAGACAATAAAAAAGCGGGTATTGTGGGAGACGGCCGTCAGAACGCAGGCAAGGTGTTATTGGCAACAGTAAAGGGCGATGTGCACGACATCGGCAAAAACATCGTGGGCGTGGTGCTGGCCTGTAACAATTACGAGATCATCGATCTTGGTGTGATGGTATCAAGCGACCGCATTCTGGAAGAAGCCAGAAAACAGAACGTGGATGTGATCGGACTCAGCGGCCTGATTACCCCTTCACTCGACGAGATGGTGCATGTTGCCAAAGAAATGGAGCGTTTAAAATTTAAACTGCCGTTGCTCATCGGCGGAGCAACCACTTCTAAAGTACACACCGCGGTGAAGATCGCGCAGAACTATTCAGGTCCGGTGGTGCATGTGAACGACGCGAGTAAATCGGTACCTGTAACAAGCAGTCTGATCTCAAATGAACTGCGCGATGCTTTTATGGCCGATGTGAATAAGGATTACGAACGTGTGCGCGAGCAAAACAAAAACGCGCAGTCACAGAATAAATTCATCAGTCTTGAAGAAGCCCGCAAAAATAAATTTCCGATAGACTGGAGCAAAACAGCAACAACTAAACCCGCTTTTATCGGTAATAAAGTATTTACTGCGTATGATCTGAAAGAGATATCTGAATACATTGACTGGACGCCGTTTTTTCACAGCTGGGAAATGAAGGGCTCTTATCCGAAGATCCTCAATGATCCTGAACGGGGCGCGGAAGCAACAAAACTTTTTAAGGACGCGCAGAAAATGCTTCAGCAGATCATTTCTGAAAAATGGCTGCAGGCCAACGCGGTGATAGGCATTTATCCTGCCTCTGCCATCAACGACGATGACATTGAAGTGGTTTATGAAAACGGTAAATCGAACCGTTATGTATTTCATACCCTGCGGCAGCAAACCCGCAAGCCTGCAGGACAACACAATGTGGCGCTCTCGGATTTTATCAAACCAAAAAACGACAACGGCGTTTCGGTAACAGATGAACCCGGAGATTACATTGGCGCTTTCGCTGTAACAACAGGCATTGGAATTGACGCGCATGTAGCGCGTTTTGAAAAAGACCATGATGATTACAGCGCCATCATGCTGAAAGCTTTGGCCGACAGACTCGCAGAAGCTTTCGCGGAACTGATGCATAAAAAAGTAAGGCGTGAATTCTGGGCTTACGCGCAGAATGAAAGTTTCAGCAACGAAGAACTGATCAAAGAATCTTACGCCGGCATCCGTCCTGCTCCCGGTTATCCTGCCCAGCCTGATCACACAGAGAAAAAAACGCTCTGGAAATTACTCGATGCTGAGAAGAACGCCGGCATCACGTTGACAGAGAGTCTGGCCATGGTGCCAACTGCCGCAGTGAGCGGACTCTATTTTTCGCATCCGCAGTCGCATTATTTTGGCATCGGAAAAATTACCAAAGAACAGGTGGAAGATTACGCCAAACGTAAAAACATCCCTTTTGAAGAGGCTGAACGCTGGCTGGGACCCGCGCTGGGATATTGATCGGCGGGCGAGGACGTGACTGGAACGAGATGGCAAAAATTTTGCTTATCTTAGGTTTTCCGGCAAAACGGTGTGTAATGAAGCAGCTGATTGTTCTAAGTATCTTTGTTTTTGGTGTAACGGCCGCTTACGCGCAGAAGTCGTTTAAGGCTACTGATCTTGTTGGCGACTGGCTGGTGTCGGAAAAAACCGCCGTGATCACTTTTTTCAGGGATGGTGACAAATTTTACGGCATGACCTCCTGGATGAAAAGGCCCAACGACGAGAATGGCAATCCCCGCACGGATGTAAAGAACCCCGATCCGGCCAAAAGATCTCAGAAATTACTGGGAGCGCTGCTCTGCAAAAATTTTGTGTACGATGGCGACGGTGTGTGGAAGGACGGCACCATTTACGATTCCCGGAGCGGCAAAACCTATAATTGCAAGATCACCATGAAGGACATCAATACCATCAGTCTCCGCGGCTACATCGGGATCTCGCTGATAGGCGGTTCAGCAATTTTTACAAGAAAAGAGAAGTAATAAGAGTGTTCCGGGCCGGATTAAAAATTGTTAGCCGTATAATGGTCATCCTCTTCCATACCTTTCGTATCTTTACGGTTTTTATTCAAAATGAGTCAATCTACCCGTATCAAAAGCGCACTGGTATCAGTTTATTACAAAGACAACCTTGAACCTGTTATTAAAAAGCTCCACCAGCTTGGTGTGAAGCTGTACAGCACAGGTGGCACCCTGTCTTTTATCGAAGGATTAAACATTCCTGTTACCGCGGTAGACTCGGTGACTACTTATCCTGAGATCTTCGGGGGTCGTGTAAAAACATTGCATCCGGCCATCTTCGGAGGCATTCTTAACCGCCGCGATAACGAAACCGACAAACAGGAAAAAAGCAAACACAACATTCCTGATATTGATCTGGTGATCGTTGATCTGTATCCATTTGAAGAAACTGTCGCGAAAAAAGCTTCAGAACAGGATACCATT
Source organism: uncultured Akkermansia sp. (assembly GCA_964517305.1). Classification (GTDB taxonomy): domain Bacteria; phylum Bacteroidota; class Bacteroidia; order B-17B0; family Aurantibacillaceae; genus Aurantibacillus. The sequence continues at coordinate 1,396 of CAZFCR010000196.1, read as the reverse complement.
GAAAAGATCGACATAGGCGGCATTTCATTGATCCGCGCTGCGGCCAAAAACTTCAAAGATGTGGTGATCATTTCATCGCGCGATGAATACGGCAATTTACTTTCTCTTCTGGAGGAAAAAAACGGAAACACGGATCTGGCTGATCGTAAAAAATTCGCTGCCAAAGCCTTTGCAACATCTTCACATTACGATACCGCCATCTTCAATTATTTTAATCAAACTGAAGAGATCCCGGCCTTTAAACAAAGTATTGCAGAAAGCCAGGTGCTTCGTTACGGCGAGAACCCACATCAGAAAGGCACCTTCTACGGTAAGCTCGATGAAATGTTCACCAAACTCAACGGCAAAGAATTATCGTACAACAATTTACTCGATGTAGATGCAGCAGTTGCGCTCATCGCCGATTTCAGCGAACCTACCTTCGCCATTTTAAAACACAATAACGCCTGTGGGGTTGCCTCGCGGGATACCATTTACCAGGCGTACGTGGATGCCCTGGCCTGCGATCCGGTTTCAGCATTTGGCGGCATCTTAATTGCCAACCGCAAACTTGATCTGGAGACCGCGAACGAAGTGAACAAATTGTTTTGTGAAGTGGTGATTGCTCCAGGTTATGCAGAAGACGCTCTGGCGGTTTTAAAACAAAAACCAAATCGTATCATTCTTATCCAGAACAAGGTTGAGCTGAGCAAAAAATCTTTCCGCACTTTATTAAACGGTGTGATTGAGCAGGATAAAGATCTGAGTACTGAAACCGAACAGGATCTTAGAACCGTTACTGAAACATCTCCCGGCGCGTCTGAAATAAAAGATCTTTTGTTTGCCAACAAACTCGTTAAACATACCAAATCCAACACCATTGTACTGGCTAAAAACGGTCAGTTGCTGGCCAGCGGCACTGGTCAGACCTCGCGCGTAGACGCGTTAAGACAAGCCATTGCTAAGGCACAGAGTTTTGGTTTTGATCTCAAAGGTGCGGTAATGGCCAGCGACGCCTTTTTTCCATTTCCTGATTGTGTTGAAATTGCTGATCAGGCCGGTATTAAAGCTGTTGTTCAGCCTGGCGGTTCTATTAAGGACAAAGAAAGCATCGCTTATTGCAACGCGCATGGCATGAGCATGGTGATGACTGGGACAAGGCATTTTAAGCATTAGCGTTGTGATTGTTAAATTGGTTTTTCTAAAAGTTTATAATGAGATTTTCGCTGACGGGGGCTAGGAATCACCACCCACTAAATTCAGAATCGAAAATCGCTCCTGCCCGCAACCCTTCCAGGTCTCTGCCCCAGGCTAACGAAGAACTGGAGGGATTTACCGCGCATGCAACCGCCTTCAACTTCGTACTTCTAAATTCGTCCCTCGTACTTCTTCGTAATCGTAGATCGTAAATCCAAAA
>CAZFCR010000195.1:864-6738 GCA_964517305.1 uncultured Akkermansia sp. | reverse complement strand
CGGAACAATCGGCGACATCAGTTTTTACAAAAGCGGCGACCAGTACCTCGCCCGGGAAAAAGGCGGTCCAAGTCGAGAACAGTTTAAACGTTCACCGGCTTTCGCAGGCTCGCGAAAAATGAGCGAAGAATTCGGCCACATCTCCCGGTCTTCCTCTCGGTCCCGCCAGGCACTCATCACCTTAACCGGCATGCGCGACAAAAGCCTGTATCATCGGCTTTTTAAAGTACTACGCCTTGTAGTTGCAGAAGACAAAATCAATTTAAAAGGAAAAAGAACAGTGGCACAAGGTCTTCAAACCGACCCGGGCAGGAACCTGCTGCACAACTTTCTTACCGCACATTTTGGCGACAGATCTCACGAAGCTGAAGTTCTGCTCATGGCTCTTTTTATCCCATCAGCCGCTATCTCCAGCGCCGAAAAAACACAACCGGCTGCTGCTCCCGCCCCATCTGCACCGTTACCTCAGGTAAAAAATCTTCTAACGACACCAAATCACGCGAGACGCCCGCGCAGAAAAAACAGGACCGGTTATGTGGCGGCTGAAAATAAAGTACCATCCGAATGCCGTGACAATGGATACGACTTAAATCCATCCCGAAAAAAACGCAAGCCTGTCCCACTCCGATTTAAACTGATATAGCAGAGTATTGAGTAATAACGACGACTGATCCCCGCAGAAATTCAGGACGATTCATTTTTCAACAACATAGACAGATCCTTTTAAGCAAAGAGCTCAAACGTTTCTTAACATGCAAAACTATACAGCCCTACTGGTCCCTGGAACCACCTATCATATTTACAACCGTGCCAACGGCAATGAAAAACTTTTCAGGGAGACTGAAAACTATTTATTTTTCCTCAAAAAATACGAGGCACATGTATCTCCGGTAATGGATACATTTTGTTATTGCCTGATGCCTAATCATTTTCATTTTCTCGTAAGAACGAAACAGGAGGAGGCGCTACGGCAAGCCTTTCCAAAGTTCGAAACTTTGGAAAGGCTACTGAGCAAGCGCCTCTCGAACTTTTTCAGTTCTTACACCCAAGCGTTTAATAAACAGCAAAACCGGATGGGAAGCCTCTTTATGAAAAATTTCAAAAGAAAAAAAATAACAGATGCCACTTACCTGAATAATATTATCCGGTACATACATCTAAACCCGGTGCATGCCAACTTATGCAAACATCCTGAAGAGTGGCCACATTCATCGTATTCAGAAATCCTCTCAGACAGTCAAACCTTTTTAATGAAAGAAGAATTGATATCATGGTTCAACGACCTGGAGAATTTTAAACTGTTTCACAATGAAAGGTGAGATCAAATTCCTTAAAAACAATTCAGATGCATTCAGAAATACGAGTATTTTCTAAAAAAATACATTGAATATATTTCTCCAATAGCCGATACGTTTTGTTAAGCCTGATGCCTAATCATTTTCATTTTCTGATCCGGATTAAAAACGAAGAAACCATCGGGCAGCATTTGTTCGCAACCCTGACAGTGTTTAAAACCTTGTCAGGGTTTGCCACCAACCAGCAAAAACTCGTTTCGCAACATCTTAGCCGACAGTTCTCCCGCTTTTTTAATGGCTACACACAGGCCTTTAATAAAAAACATAACCGTAGGGGAAACCTACTAATGAGGCCGTTCAAACGAATAGCTGTAAGAGATTCAGAATATCGTAGAAATGTTTTATATATATTCATCAAAATCCGCTTCACGCTGGCTTATGTCAGGACCTGAACTCGTGGTCTTATTCATCCTACGCCTCACTGCTGGATGAAAAAAACAGTTTTCTAAACATCAAAGAAACCATTACCTGGTTCGACGACCTCAATAACTTCATCCACTCTCACTGCCAACTCTCTGAGGAAACCGATATCGCAATTAACCCGTAACTATTATAAAATCATTTTTATCCCGCCTGCGCATCCAGGTTAGTGCGTAACAAGAGCGCCGAACACATCGCCGAAAGCAGCAGCTTTTTTTCCTGGTTAAGGTCGGGAGATAAAAATATCCTGCCTTTGTTCATTAAATCTACGGCCGCGAGTTTTTTTCCATTCTCCAGAAATTCATACCCATAAATACCAAGCCGCGACAGCACTGTGTTTTTTCCTTCCATCTCACGCAGCGCGCGAATGGTAATTTGTCCGGCAGGGCTACGCATAAAGCCATGTGTATCTTTTAATACATTGGTGTTGGACGCATTGTACACAACAAAATCCCAGTTCCGGTTTTCATCAAAAGAAATATTGCCGGCAAAGGCATCTTCTTCTTTTAATACGATCCCAAAATAAGAACGTATGAGTTCAAGTTCCTGGCGTTTTACTTTGCCAAGACAATACACGGTAGCCTTGTTGATGCTGTCACCAATGCTGAAAGACAACTTCTCACTTGCGCCGCTGAACCTTACAATAAATGGCAGATCATAAGACCTGATCCAGCCGCGGCTAACGTAACCGGTTTGGTACGGTCCAAAACTCAACTTCTGTTTTATCTGCAAACCGTTTCTTCCTTTTACATCATAAACATCGGCGTGTTCTTTAAAGCCGGGATCTAGCAAAATACCGGGAGTTTTGCATGACACAAAACACAACAGCGCAATGATAAAAAGAATGATGAGAGTACAATAACTATCGCATTTCTTTGACGATCTGGCTTCCATAGCTGAACAATTAAAATAAAAGTCCGGCGAAACATCCGCCGGACTCTTGAAAAAATAAATAACGATTAACGCTTTACCACTTTGCTGCTATATCTGCCTGAAAGCCCTGTTACACTCAGAATATACATACCCGCGCGCAGTTCAGCGGTGGAAAGGCGCTGCTGACCATCAGTTCCCGCCTCCTGCAGCAAAACCAGGTTTCCGAGCGCGTCGGTAAGTGTGATCCTGTTGCCCGCTTCGCAGTTTACTGTCAATACATCTGAAAATGGATTCGGATAAACCATTGTTGCACTTTTTATTGTTGACTCATCCAAACCAATACAACTGCTCACATTCTGAACAATGGCTTTGGAAGCCTGGCAGCCCTCATTAGCGCCTACAACCGAATAGGTAGTGGCAACCGTGGGACTCACTACAATAACCGAAGTGGTGGCACCGTTGCTCCAGGTATAAGAACCTGCACCGTTTGCAGTAAGTGTAGCTGTATTGCCACGACAAATATGTGATTTACTCTGAACAAGCGTAATGGTGGGATTGGCCACCACACTTTGTGTAACAGCCAGAGAACTGCTGCAGGCACCATTAAATGCAAACAGGGTAAAGGTGCTGGTTGCTGAAGGTGTCACCACCTGAACTGAAGCAGTGCTTCCTGTAGACCAACTGTATGTTTCAGCGCCCGACACGGTAATGGTGGCCGACTGACCCGAACAAACAGCAGGCGAAGGCTGAGACACCTGTATACTTGGTGTTACACAAACCGAAGGACTCCAGATAAAAGTAAGTCCTGCCGCCGGGAAATTTTGTGGGGAATAAAGACAAGGATCGGTGATCAGACCAGCAGGTGAAGAAGTTGACCACGTTGTGAGCGATGTTACCTCCCGGGAATTAAAGTCAGCCAGAGAAGCACCCTTTAATCCAACTTCCGATCCGGTAGTAGAGATTCCCGGAGAAAAGAAACCATACACATATTCGATGCGATTAGAGGTTTCGTATAACCGGATTTTAAAATTCATCACTTCGTCGTACACAAAAAAGCGGGTGAAGTTTTTATATTCCAGTTCAAAAACACGGTTGGGCGCTGTGCCGGAAACTGATTCACGGATGCTGCCGTTACTGAAAAACACATCTGTGTTCACCGCTGAGTTAAGCGCGGCCGTATTCACAACAATGTCGTTCCCCGAAAAGCCCGTCACCACCGGATTACCGCCAAAATCAAAATTAATGTCGAAAATGGTATCCCCCACGCTGATGCCCAGTGTCGAAGAACAATTGGTTATGATGTTGCTGCCTGCTGTAAAATCAGCCTTGATCGCGGTTCCCATCACCAGATCCTGAGCAAAGGCAGCTATCACCTCAGTTGTCTGAAAATCAGAAAGGGCAGAATACTCAAATCCGTTTAGTGGATTAAAACTGATGTAGCCATTTGAACAAACATACACGCTGTTATACGGTGTATTGTTATAGGTAAAGGTAAAAGGCAATGCCAGTTGATTCACCTCATCGTCCTGGTTGCTGCTGCCAATCTTGTTACCCTGACCAGAGATGCCGTATCCGCCAAAATTCTGACTGAAGGAATAAGAACTTACCTGCGCGTTTAAATGCTGACCTGAAATGACCGCTGCGATCACTAACAGAATTATCAATTTACTTTTCATGTTTTTTTTTGACAAAGTTGCGAAGACGCAGGCCACAACTCAATCACATGAATGTGTGTATTATCCGGTTTTTTCAAAAATCTGCATCCCTCTGTCTGCGGGGCATTCCGGACGAAATGCAGTGCCTACGTGATGTTATTCCTGAAGGCGAGGGCCACAGCTTCGCTTTTGCTGTTCACGTGCATCTTTTCATAGATCTTTTTGATGTGACTCCTTACGGTATCGATGGCGATGAACAATTCGTCGGCAATCATTTTATAGGAATAACCCTTTACCAGTAATTTAAGCACGTCGCGCTCACGGTCAGATAAGTTAAATGTATCGGACTTCTGTCTGTAGACATCGGTAAACATTTTTAGAACCTGCGTAGCAATGCTGGAGGTCATAGGTGCACCGCCTTCATAGGCTTCTTTCATGTATTCAATCAGCAACGCCGGAGGCGTTTTTTTCAGCAGATAACCATTGGCACCATTTTTTACCGCTTCAAAAACACTTTCATTGTCGTCGAATACAGTGAGCATGAGTACTTTTACATCTGTATAACCGGCCGAGCGAAGTTCTATCAAACCTTCTATCCCCGACCGGCCCGGCATATCAATGTCCATCAGGATCACATCCGGCTGATGACGTTTGTAATCTTCAATAACATTGCGACAATGCGCAAAGGCTTCGAGTAATTTTAAATCCCCGGCGCTTTCAATGAGCAAACTAAGACTGTCGCGTAATTGTTTATTATCCTCGTAAATGCAGATTCTGATCATTTTAATTTTATTTTAAGAAGAATGGTTGTCCCTTTCCCGGGTTCCGATAAAATACTGATGTCGGCGCCGATGAGCGATGCTCTTTTGCGCATGTTCACCAAACCGTTCCCCGCTTCAGCCGCGTTGACGTCGAAGCCGGTACCATCGTCGATCACCCTGAGTTCAAGCTCATTGCCTGTGAGCGTGAGCGAAACAAACACGGTGTGGCACTGAGCATATTTGGCAGCGTTGTTAACTGCCTCTTTAAAGATGAGGAAAAAATCGCGGCGCAGGTGCATGCTCAGACTGAGCGCACTGAGACCTTCGCCTACCTGAAAATCGAGGCGGATGTTTTTGGGTTCCAGTATGCCCGATGCAAACTCACGCATACGGTAGATCACCCGTTGTAAATTATCATTGGCAGGATTGATCGACCACACGATGTCGTCCATACTTTCCATCATCTGCTGACTATTGCCGGCAATTTTCTGCAGGTACGTCCGGGTAAGCGCCGGCTCTTTCTCCACCTTGTCAAGCGCGATGGAACTGAGAATGTTGATGGTGCTGAGTGTTGATCCCATGTCATCGTGCAGGTCTCTCGACAACTGAAAGCGCACTTTTTCAACAGCCAGCAGGCGTTTAACGCGGAGCCGGTAAAAAAGATAAACAATGCCCGCAACAACCACCAGGAGCAAAAGATAAAACCAGGCTTGTTCGTAAAAGGCTTTTTTAATAGTGATGGTAAACCCTGTATCGTAGCTGATGGCACGATTACCCTTGTAAACGGCCTTTAATCTGAAAAAATAAGTG
>CAZFCR010000195.1:0-854 GCA_964517305.1 uncultured Akkermansia sp. | reverse complement strand
GCCAGTTTGCTGAAAGAGATCACACCTGAGCTGGCCGGCAACCATGAGCCGTCATCGAGTTTATAAAAAAACTCAAGATCTTCTTTGTGCCTGAAGGTTGAAGCGCCAAAATGGACCTGAAAAGAATTCTGACTTTTGTTCAGAACAATGCCTTCACTGTTTCTGATAAAAAAGGTCCGGTCCACAGTGCTGATGTAATGCACAACAGGTTTAAACCGCGGGCTGTAAGGCGCTGAGTTAACCAGCAACTCATAAAAAGCAGTTTCAGAAGTTAAAAAAGTGCGGTTGTTTTCTTCGCTGTACAATACATCGGTGAGGTGCAGTTTATCGATGTTCGAACGTCTTGCCAGATCTATGATGTTTTTGGTTTTCCAGTCGAGCAGATAAAGGCCGTTGGCGCATACAATCACCAGATTGCCCGCGCGGTTCATGCCAAACTGGGTCACATAACTGAGACTAAAATTGTCGTTAAAATTAAAGTTCTCTATTTTTCCGCTCTTGATGTCGTAAGAGAAAATACCATTGATGGTGCCGCCAAACACACGGTCCTTTGTAAACTGTTTTAAGATGATCACGAGGTTGCTGCTGATGCTGTTCCTGTCATTCAGGTCCACTTCAAAAAAACGGTGCCTTCCGGTTTTTAAATGGTAGCGGAGCATGCCCGTTTCTGTTGTTCCAAAAAGCATTTCATCGTTTCCGATGGAAAGACTTGTGTTGATGGAGATGGGCCGGTTGATGCCATCAACGCGGTTAAGATCCACGAGGAGCCTGAATCCGTTTGTCTGTTCATCAAACACATACACGCGGCCGCTGCCGCCGCTCAACCTCTACGACCCGGACTTCCCCGTCTACAC
>CAZFCR010000194.1:3192-6767 GCA_964517305.1 uncultured Akkermansia sp. | reverse complement strand
CAGTCGTCGTTAAACATTTTACCAAGATAACGTGTACCGTGATCGTGGAAGATCACCACCACCACATCGCCTTTTTTAAACTTGTCCTTCATCTGCATAAGTCCCGCCATGGCGGAACCTGCGCTGTTACCGGCAAAAATGCCTTCTTCCCTTGGAATGCGACGGGTCATCACCGCGGCATCTTTATCGGTTACTTTTTCAAAATGATCAATGATATTAAAATCCACATTGGCCGGCAGAAAATCTTCTCCGATGCCTTCGGTGATATAAGGATAGATCTCGTTTTTATCGAAGATGCCGGTTTCTTTGTATTTTTTAAATACCGACCCGTAAGTATCGATTCCAAAAACGCGAACGTTAGGATTTTTTTCCTTTAAAAATTTACCTGTACCACAAATGGTACCGCCGGTTCCTACTCCAACTACCAGGTGCGTTACCTTTCCGTCTGTCTGGTCCCAGATCTCCGGCCCGGTTTGTTCGTAATGCGCGGTGGTGTTGCTCAGGTTGTCGTATTGATTCGGTTTCCAGGCATTTGGAATTTCATTCACGAGTCGCGAAGAAACTGAATAATAAGAACGTGGATCTTCAGGATCTACGTCAGTAGGGCAAACGATCACTTCAGCCCCAAATGCACGAAGGGCGTCTACTTTTTCTTTGCTTTGTTTATCGGTAGTTGTAAAAATACACTTGTAACCTTTGATCACCGCTGCAATGGCCAGACCCATGCCTGTATTACCACTGGTTCCCTCAATAATGGTTCCGCCTGGTTTCAGACGCCCGTCTGCTTCAGCATCTTCCACCATTTTAAGCGCCATCCGGTCTTTAATAGAATTGCCTGGATTAAACGTTTCTACTTTTGCATACACGTCGCATGGAAAGTCTTTAACGAGTTTATTGAGTTTTACGAGTGGCGTATTGCCAATGGTATCAAGAATATTTTTACAAATTTTCATTTTGCAAAGTTACTGAGTTAGTTCTCCACGGAGGTTATCCGCGAGCATTTTTTTTATTTCTTTGGCGCTTTTTTCCAGGCCCAGCAAAAACATCAGTTTGGTAACAGCGGCTTCAAAAGTCATGTCACTGCCGCTGATGACGCCCATTTTTTTGAGTTCCGAGCTGGTCTGGTACATGCCTTGAATCACTTTTCCTTCAAGACATTGGGTGATGTTCAGAATAATGATCCCGCGGCCAATGGCTGTTTTAAGGGTGTTGAGGAACCATGGGGCTGTGCTGGCGTTTCCTGCCCCGAATGTTTCCAGGATCACGGCTTTAAGGCCATGAGCCCCGAGGATGGATGCCACGGAATTCTGGCTGATGCCCGGGTATAATTTTAAAACCGCGATGTTGGTGTCGAGTGTTTTATGGACCTTTAGCTTTGAAGTACCGGGTTTGAGCAGCACATTTGAATTGTAACTGATGTTTACGCCGGCTTCCGCCAATTCAGGGTAATTGGGTGATTTAAACGCGTCGAAATGACGGCTGTTGTATTTAAAGGTCCGGTTGCCACGGTACAGCTTGTATTCAAAATAGATGCACACTTCAGCAACCATGGGTTTGCCCTTTTCTCTGCTGCCCGCAATTTCTATCGCGGTGATCAGGTTTTCTTTTCCGTCGGTGCGGATAATACCGATGGGCAGCTGTGAACCCGTGAGCACCACGGGCTTCGAAAGATTTTCAAGCATAAAGCTGAGCGCGCTGGCAGTAAAACTCATGGTGTCGCTCCCGTGGAGGATCACAAATCCATCGTACTTATTGTAGTTTTTTTCGATGATCCCGGCCAGCTCTATCCATATTTCAGGGCGCATGTCCGATGAATCTATCGGGTTTTTAAACGCGATGGAATTGAGACTGATGTCGAATTTACCCAGCTCAGGTACCTGCTCAGTGAGGGCACTGAAATCAAAGGGTTTAAGTTCTCCGCTGTGCAGATCCTGCATCATACCAATGGTTCCGCCGGTATAAATGAGGAGAACTGACGATTTTTTATTTTTTGCCATAAAAAAATTCCCTCTCGTTGGAGAGGGATTATTTTTCGTTGATTTAGTTTTTCCTTTTAGAACGGAAGATCATCGTTATCGTTTGGATTGCCTGTAAACACCGGCGTTGATGGACTTCCCATACTGCCGGATGATGGCTGGCTGCTTTGCTGTGGCGCGCTGCTGCTGTTACCACCCTGCACTTTTTCAATTCTCCAGGCTTCAAGTGTGTTAAAATATTTAATTCCCTGTGGCCCGTTCCACTCCCTGCCTCGGAGGTTAAACTGAACCCTGATCTCATCACCGTCCCTGAACTGGTCAAGCATGGTGCATTTATCCTGAGTTACCTGAAAACTCACGTGTTGCGGGTATGGTGTGTTGGCTTCTGTGGTTAATACAAATTCGCGTTTCTGAAATCTGTCGCTTACTTTCTGCGTGTCGAACTTCGCTTTTAGTGTTCCTACTACTTCCATGATATATATGTTTTATTGTTTACTGAATCACAAGGATCTTCATCAAAAATCCTTAATAAAAGTATCAATTTAAATCGGGCCCGGCTAACAAGATATAAACGATTTTTAAGCATTTGAGATACCGCCTTAAAAATCAAAGCCGAAATATTTCTAAAGAAGGGTCATCCAGGCTTCTTTTACCCGGTTGGCCTCCAGCAGCGACTGTGCATAGCGGTGCTGATCATCGGCGTTTTTAAATGGCTGCATGGTTTTTTTAAACTCAGCGATTTCTTCTGCTGTTGGCAATTGTTCAACGCTGCCCAATAAACCAAGGTTATTTCCGGTCAGCACTTTGCTGTTGCGAACTGTCTCCGGCATGTTGTCGATGCCAATGCCAATGCTGGTGATCGGTTTCTGTACCTCGAACAGAGCGTCGCCTGCCGCGCGGCAATACCAGTTGTCACCCATACGGGCCACAAGATCAATTTTTTTTGTATCAATGTTGTTTTGTTCGTTAAGCACACTTTCATCAATGTGGATGCGGATGATCTCGCAGATCACAAGATTTCCGGCACCACCCAGCTTACCCAGTTCTTTTATTTCAATCACCTTGCATTCCAGTTGCACCGGACTTTCCTTCACACGGAAAGGACGCACCAGTTCCGAAGCCACCGGTGTAAAACCGGCTTTCACAAATTCATTGATGCTTTTATCAAAGGGACTGCTGGCCAGACTGGTCTGGTGAACCATGCTGTAGGTCACCACATTGATCACACATTCCGGCACTTCCAGAACATTGTTGAGTGTGTCTTTTGAGGCACCGGTGCGACCGCTGTAGGCGGGCGAAAATACCGCAATGGGCGGATTGGATGAAAAGAGATTAAAAAAACTGAAAGGCGCGAGGTTTGGCTGGCCCTCGCTGTTAACCGTGCTTGCAAAACAAATGGGGCGTGGTGCAATGGCGTTCTGCAGATATTTTTGAAGTACGGGAACCGTAAGGTCTTTAGGATTGATTGACAGCATAGACCGCAAAATTACGAAATCGCAGACAAATCGGGTTTATGGAATATCGTTTTGCCGCTAGGGATCCGATCCGCCTTTCTTCTGGCTTTGTAACGAGGCTTAGCGGAGCGAATTAAAGAGGGGG
>CAZFCR010000194.1:0-3182 GCA_964517305.1 uncultured Akkermansia sp. | reverse complement strand
TACTGTTACGGTCGGTGACAATGTTATTCCTTTGGTCTGAAATGACTATAGTCTATTGTCTGCCAGTCCCTTTGAAGCAAGGGAGTAAAAAAACTGTAGTGCGTCTCTTTAAATCCCAAGTCAAAAAAATAACGAATATCTGTCATCAATGACGTCACAAAAAATAGAGTTCCGTCATTTAATCGAAATTTAATATAATTATATCCGCTCCATGGTGTAATCCGCCGCGCAAGTCCATCAATTTTGTTTTTATGGTAGATGTTAAGGGTTCTTTCTGAATGAACAATGTCGTAGAAATTATATTCTTTCGTCTTGCGGCCTTTTGTCAAAATGAATTTTTTCGCCTCGGAGTCAATAATTATTTTAAGTCTTCTATTATCAATATAATAAGTAAGGTGGAGATAAATTACAGGAAAAGACAATACTGAATAAAGCAGCCCGAGGTTTATAAATATTGGGTCGTATTCCAATCCTAAAACACTGAAGAAGTGTCCGAGAAACAGACCGATTGAAATAACTATAAAAATAATACCGGGTTTGATAGATTTCCAGTGATTTCTGAAACTTATTTCGAGGGTCTTTGTCATTCAGTTGTCGTAGCTAACTCCCGACTGTTGCCCAAAACAAAGGTCAGATAAACAAGTAAAAGATGTGAAGTGCGCTGCCCTGTAGCGTGGAAATTATATAGTTTCATTAAACCCCAGGTATTTCTCAGTTCAACATGGAAGGCAGTTTTTTCAGTTATCGCGTGCCGCATGCCAATGCCGATCAGCATTCCTGCATCCAGCTTTTGGATCTGCTGGTTAAATGGAAGGCTGGGTTTGCCAAATACGCCGTTGTGGTTCCGCAGCAGATAGCTGGCATAAATACCTGCGTTCAATACAAAACGCGTTTTGTTCCCAAATTCTTTGTTAATCATTATTGGCAGAGAAATATATTCAGACCTCCACCGCGCTCTGAAATGTCCGGTTGGATTCCCCATCGCGTCGGTTAACTCAATTGTATTGGCAAACGCGGCCTGATCGAAAAGCAAATTCATCTGAAAGTTGGTGTGTTCCTTCATCCTGTATTGAAGCACAAGGCCGGCGTTAATTCCTGCTGCAGGATAGCTATAGTCTATCTTGTTGTGTCTCACAGCCGAAATACCCGTCCCGGCAACAGGGCCTATAGCCCAGCGTTTGTCCTGTGCAGAAACTAGCATCGTTGTCAGCAGAGCGGCCACGACAAAAAGTTTTTTCATCCGATCAGAATTTAAATTGTATCCGCAGACTCACCTGGCGATTGGTTAAATAATTCGGTATGGCGTAGCGGTTGCCCGTCACGTCCTGAATCCACGTAAATGAAACAGTATTCTGAACCTGCAGCAGGTTAAAGATCTCAAGGAAGATCCACATCTCCTTCAAATTATTAAATACATTTTTGCGTTTGATCTCCCTGTTCTCCTTCAGTGCATTGTAGGCGAAACCGGCATCAACACGGCGATACGGCGGCATTTTTAAAACCTGCTGCCAGCGCAGGTGAGTAGGCGGACCAAATGGTAAACCACTGCCAAACTGCAGGTTCAGGTTAAATTTAAAGGCCGGGTATTTTGGCAGGTAATCCTGGAAAAACAACCCAAAGGTGATCAGCTGATTGGTAGGGCGGGGGATGTAACCGGGATCAATCAGCAGACTGTCCGCTTTCACCAGGTCGTACGTCGATCTTTTTCCAATGGTATCGCCGGCCTTGTTGAAATACATGTAATACAGGTTGTCCTTCGAATACTCATAAGTCCTTAACATACCAATGGTGGCCCAGCTTTCAACACCGGGCACAAATTCGCCATTGATGCGGATGTCAGCGCCGGTTGCATAACCTTTGGTGTTGTTGTTGGCAAAATAACGGATCCTCACATTGTCAACTTCATAAGGCACAATGTCATTGAGTTCTTTGTAGTACGCCGCCATGATGAGTTTAAACGGCCGGTTCCACATCCTGAAAATGTAATCACTGGTCAATACAAAATGAATAGATTGCTGCGCTTTTACATCTGTGTTAATGGTTCCGTTGATGTTCCGGAGTTCACGGTAAAAGGGAGGCTGATAATACAGTCCGCTGCTGAATTTAAACAGCCAGTCGCGGCGCCAGTTGGGTTTGTACGCAATGGTCACGCGCGGCGAAATCAACACCTGTTCATTCACCGTCCAGTAATTACCGCGAACGCCTGCCGTGAATTTAAAGTTGGAGGAATCTTTGAGCTGGTGCGTAAAGTTATATTGCACATAAGCCTGCGAGCGCATGCTTGGGAGGGTGATCCGCGTTTTGTAAACGTCAATAAGGTTGATCTCGGTTGGACTGTAAGGCACGGCAAAACCGGCTGAATCCACAGTCCGCCATTCACTGAGCTGGTCGTCTATTTTTTCAAACTGCTGGCGCGCGCCCCATAACAATTCTCCTTCGTTTCCAAACGCGCGGGTTCCTTTGTGTTCGAAGTTAAAAACATGAGCGGTTAAATAATTTCGTCCATTGTTCAGAAAAGTACCCACGCCGCGGTTATAGGCCACCTGTCCGAAATTGGGTTTGCCCAGGTCTGCTTCCAGCTGATCAATCCAGTACTGCCCCTGCACGGTGTAAATTTCTTCTTCCTGTGCGCGGTAAGCCGAACCAATAAATTTGAGTTTGGTTTTCCTGTTGGGCCTGTAAGTCGCCGCCAGGCCACCCATGTAAGTAGTGTATTGCATCAGCTCCTGACCATCGAAATAAACAAAAAAGCGCATGGCATCGTTTACAGTTCCGAAATTGGTTTCGCGGGTTTCGGGTATAACAAGGAACTTATTGTTGGCAATGTTGCCTAAAAATTCAAGTTTCAGTTTTGAACTGATGTTAAACGTTACAAAACTCTGAACATCCATGGCACTGGGCCGGTACTCACCCTGGGTTTCAAGACTGTTCAGCAGGTAACTGTTGGTGCGGTAACGTGCGCCAACATTCCAGGCCACAAGCATATTTTTACTCACGCCCTCCAGCTGCAGGTTGCCTCCTAAAAAACTGGCCGACGCGTTGCCGCCGAATTTGTTGGGTTTGCGGTAAGTAATGTCGAGCACGCTGCTGAGTTTATCTCCGTACCTCGCTTCGAAACCACCCGCGGAAAAATTGATGTTCTGCACCATGTTAGGGTTGGCAAAACTCAGACCTTCCTGCTG
>CAZFCR010000193.1:0-6817 GCA_964517305.1 uncultured Akkermansia sp. | reverse complement strand
GGTAATTGAGGTTAACGCGGTAAAAAGAATAATCGTTGTTTTTTGGATTGGGATTGTGACGCGAACCTTTCTGTGAAAAATAAAACCCAAGCTCAAAACTGCCCCGCTCATTGATGCGTGCATTGATGGCGGTGCCGAGCGGAACACCAAATTTATCGTAACCGGAATAATTATCGCCGTGAATCTGGCAGCCATTGATGCCGAAAGAAGGCTTCAGGCTGAATACATTCTGCCCCTTATCCTGAGCCGATAATGCGCTGCAAAAACAAAAAAATACCAAAAGTACACGCATCAGAAAACCGTATTAAAATTTATATCCAAAACCAATCGCAACGGTAGTAAGCAACTGAACACGTGGACCATTAATGTCGCCCGGAGTTTCGTATTTTCCATCTTTATCCCAGTCGCGTTTCACAGTGATGTCGTCGTCGTACAACATTTGCGAGATCACGTTCACTGTAAAAAATTTATTGATCTTCATGGTGATGAGGTTGTTGAAGATCACGTCAAAATTGCCCGGCTTCTCAAGGTAATTGGTGAAAAGATCGAGGTAAGAATCGAGGTTCACATTTTTCATGATGTCTTTTTTGAACTTCATGATAAAACGACCGCCGACTTCATAACGTACTTTTTCACCACGTCTGATCTGCGCGCCGGTTGGATCGTATTCAGCGGCTCTCACGCCAAACGCGCCGGCATCGGCCAGGTATTGCCTGTTTACAAAAGTGATCTTGCCGGCAACCGGGGCAACGGTAATTGAAAGATAATCGGTTGGTTTGTAATCAAGACCAATGGCCAGTTGCAGGTAACCCGGCGAATTCATGTCCGACACGGCTCTGCCAACAACTGAATCGCCCGCGTAAACATTGCCCGGCGCAAATTGCGTGCGGTAATCGGCCTGCGCCGACCAGTACCAGTATTTGCCGAACGCACGCGTGCTGTATTTGCTCAGGAAAAATAGCTGATCGAGATTTTTACGGAACCAGCGCACATCACCCTGTTTGATCACGCCATACTGCGCATCCAGTTTATTGGTCCATTGCTCAAATTCATCGCGTTTGTAAGTCGCCTCCACATTCAGGATGGAACCGATCGCGAGGTTATTCTGACCACCACCCTGCCAGTTGCTGAGCGCTGTCTGGCTGGCGTTAACTCCAAAAAATCCTGATATTTTCCAGGCAGTGTCTTTTACAAGGGGTGGGATGGAGTCTTGCGCCTTTGCTGAAAATACGCCGAAAATCAGACCAATAAAAAGTAGTTTTGATTTCATGTGTTTTGTTTTTGTGGGTATAATATTAGGATTTTATATCTGATCTGCAATACACATCAAACCGATTGCCTTAAGCATTGCTGTATTCCTTCACCACATTGTACAATGTGTCTCGCTGCACGGGTGTTCTGCCAACAGCTTTTATCAGGTCAACAAGCTGTTCTGTAGAAAGTTTTGGATTTTGTTCTTCTGAACCGGCCATGCTGTAAATTTTGGTGGTGTCGTCAATGGTGCCGTCAAGATCGTCGGTGCCAAAATGGAGCGACAACTGAGCGGTGTTACGGCCTATCATCGCCCAGTAAGCTTTGATGTGCGCAAAATTATCAAGGTAAATGCGTGAAATTGCGTAATTGCGAAGGTCTTCGATTACGCTCACTTCAGGTACGTGGGCCATCTGGTTGTCTTTGTTCCGGAATTTAAGCGGGATAAAGGCGTTAAATCCACCTGTTTTATCTTGCAGGGCACGCAAACGTTCCATGTGATCTACGCGGTGCTCAAATGTTTCGATGTGCCCGTAAAGCATGGTGGCATTGGAATGCCGGCCCATCTGGTGCCAGATCTCATGAATGCTCAGCCATTCTTCGGATGTACATTTTCCGCCGGCTATCTGGTCGCGGATGTCTTTGTCGAAAATCTCGGCACCTCCTCCGGGCAGACTGTCAAGTCCGGCTTCCGCCATTATTTTTAAGCCTTCTTCGTAACTGAGTTTTGCTTTTTTGAAAATGTAGTGAAATTCAACAGGCGTCAGCGCTTTGATGTGCAGATCGGGCCTGTGGGCTTTGATGCGGCGGAATAATTCGGTGTAAAAAGCCAGATCCTGTTTCGGCACCACGCCACCGGTAATGTGCACTTCGGTTACATCCTGCGTATCGTAACCTTTAATGATGTCCATGATCTGTTCAACAGAAAGTTCCCAGCCCTGCTCACGGTTTTTTATAAGACGCGAGTACGAGCAGAAGGCGCAACTGTAAACGCAGACATTGGTGGGCTCAACGTGAAAATTGTGATTAAAAAAAACCTTGTTCCCGCTTTTTTTTGTGCGCACGTAGTTGGCCAGGGTGCCCAGATACCCGAGACTGGCTTCTTTGTATAACAAAACACCTTCGTCAAAAGTGATGCGCTGATCACTCAAAACTATTTCAGCTATTTTTTTTAGTGCTAGTGAAAATGAAGATCCGTTGATGATGGCCAGGGGCCCTTGTGCGGCAGCAGTAATCATGTTCAAATTTACGGCTTCTTTCGCAGGAGGAATCAAATAAATGTGAATATTTGTTTAATGAATCACCTCAACGTATGGAAGATTTGATAATGAAAATGCTGGCCGCTCAGTTACGGCAACCCAGTGGCGAGTTCGGGAAAGAGCTTGGAACGCGTATGAATGAGAGCAACCATCACATCAACCTCAATACGATCAACGCGCTTAAACTCAATGCCGGCGATCACCTGCTTGAAATCGAAATGGGGAACGGACACTTTGTTTCGCGTTTATTTGAAAGGGAAAAAACAGTTGAATACACAGGCTGCGATTTTTCTGAGACCATGGTGAACGCGGCCAGGGAAAACAACAGAGATCTGGTTGAAGCGGGCAGGGTGAGGTTGATATGTGCCGACGTGGTTCAGCTGCCATTTGCCGATGATTCGTTTCATACGGTTTTTACTGTCAACACGGTTTATTTCTGGTCTGATCCCGTTTTGGTACTGACGGAAATGAAGCGGGTACTTAAACCCGGCGGTGAATTCGTGGTAGCCCTGCGCCCGGCTTCGGTGATGCGCGACTACCCCTTTGTTAAATACGGGTTCGAACTGTACTCTGCTGAAAGTCTTTGCAACTTGTTTTTTAAAAATGGATTTGATGCTGTTGTCAGCCAGAAAAAAGAAGAGCCCGACCAGGGTTTTAATGGTGAGGCTCTTCCGTTTGAAACATTGATTGTCAGGGGTAAAAAACCTGATCTTATTGTATGATCACTTTCTTTACAACTGTGCTTTTGTCAGACGACAACACTTTCATAAAATAAATACCTTTAGCAGCGCTGCTCAGATCGATTGTACCTTCATTACTCAAGTCGCTGCTTGCTGCAATGCGGTTGCCGTTTAAGTCGTATACTTCTACCACAACGGCAGAACCGGTTTTTGTTTTAAAATGTATTTTTCCGGAAGAAGGATTGGGAAAAAATTCAGCCGCGTCGTTTGAATTTTCGTTTACACCTGCAAGTATCATCAGCTCGCTGAACGCTGTGCTCCCTGTTTGATACACACCCGCGTCGGTGCCTGCATATATTTTCATCGGCTCCCCTGAAAGTTGTCTTACATACGGATTTTCCAGTCCGCCATTAAACATAAACCAGGTAATTCCACCATTCGCTGAAGCATAAACACCACCGCCAAAAGTAGATGCAAACAGCACATTGTCCTGTTCAATAATATCGGTGATATTGAAGTGCATTAAACCACCACTTGCAGGGATCATATAAGAATCGTTTTTCAGAAACATATAAATACCTCTGCCCTCGGTACCCACATAAGTAACTGTATCAAGTGGAAGTATAGCCGTGATTTTTACACCTGGCAGATAACTGCTGATATCGCTCCACGAACCACCTTCGTTGGATGATCTGAGCAGCATGCCATTGTAGGTTCCCGCATAAAAATACGGATCGTTGATCGCTACAGCGGCAATGCCTCCGCCAATGGCCGAACTGGGCACTTCGGTCCAGCTGAGCCCTTTGTCTTTGGTTTGAAAAAGTTTATTGGGAACATATTTTGACGCTGCCGTGATGGCCAGCACCTGATCGTTGTCGGCTTCCATTGAAACCGGGTCTGAGGGTAAGCCATAACTACTCCAGGTCCAGCTGGCGCCATTGTCGGTGGTTCTGTATACTTTTTCGTTTTGAATGCTGGCAAAAATATCATTTCCCGAAACAGCCATACATCTGATAAAATTGCCGGGAAGCCCATTGTTAGCCCGATTCCAGGTGAGTCCTTTATCGGTTGAACTGAACATGCCGGTCCAGTTGCTGCCCGCCAGCACTGCTGAACCGTTGTTAACTATCGCGGTGATGTCGGTGGCAAGAATGCCCTCGTTGGCATTGTTCCAGTTGAGGCCATTGTTGGTGGTTCTGTACATGCCAAAATAAGTAGCTGCCAGAACTGAGGACCCCAATCCTAAAAATTCGGAAGTTTGGATGTAGGTCGGATAACCGGGATACCACTGCAGACCGTTATTCGAACTCACAAAACTGGCGGCATTATCGTTTGACACATGTATACCGTACGCGTAAGTGCCGGCGTAAAGCGAGTTGCCGTTCACTGCCAGAGCCAATGCATAATTTTCGGACATGTACATGTTGCCGGAATGGACCCACGACACGCCACGGTTGGTAGAAAGGTAAATTCCTGAACTGGTTCCTGCATAAATGGTGTTGCCGCTCGTTGCCAGCGAATAAACAAAAAATGAAGATGATGGCGAGGGAAATCCCGCCCCAACCTGGGACCATGTTTGCCCGTTGTTATCGGTCATGTACAAACTTTTTCCATAGGTTCCGCCGTAAATGGTATCGCCCATCTGCGCATAGGTATAAATGGGATAGGTACCCGGAATCCCGTTGTTGCGGAGAATCCAGCTTATGCCATTGTTGGAACTGAAAAATACGCCGCTTGGGGTGGAGGCGAAAATATTTCCTCTCGAAGAGAACAGTTGTGTGATGTGAAGATCGGTTAAGCCGTTATTACGCGCGATCCAGGAATTGCCCTGGTCTGAAGAGAAGTAGACACCCAGGTAATCAGTGCCTGCAAAAACCCCGGCGCTGTTGGTGATCACGTCGTTGATCCAGGTGCGCTCAAGGCCTTGGTTGGCAGAAGTCCAGGTAGCGCCATCGTCAGAAGAACTGAACACGCCGTTGGCCATGGTGCCTGCATAAACCTTTGCACCGTCGTAAGCCAGAGAGGTCATCGCGCCGGCGTAAGGGCCTTTTGATTCCCACTGCGCGGTTAAACTGGTGTTAATACCCAGAAAAAAAATGAGTGCTGTAATAAACTGTATTGATGTTTTCATGGTTTCTTTTTTTTAGCAAGAAAGCCATGAAAATCGTATGCCCGTTTTCTGAGGGAAATATTTGCCCGTCGGGAAATTCCTAACTTTAACCTACCCAGAGCACCATGCCTTTCAGGTATTCTCCTTCAGGAAAGTAGGGTGAAACAGGATGGTCGGCGGGTTGATTGAGGTAATGGAGAATGCGGATGTCGCGTTTAGACTCCATGGCCGCCGCGGTAACTGTGTTATAAAAAAGATATTTGTCCACCACACCGCTGCAGCTGAAAGTAAAAATTATTCCGCCTTTTTTGATCAGCTTCATGGCCTGCATGTTCAAACGTTTGTAACCGATCACCGCATTGTGTTTACTGTCGCGGCTCTTGGCGAAGGCCGGAGGATCAAGTACAATCACGTCAAAAATGTCCTGTTTGTCTTTTAGGTATTCAAAAGTATCAACGGCAATGCCTGTATGATTTTTTAAGCCGTTTAGTTCTATGTTGCGATTACAAAGGTCAATAGCAGGCTGACTTACATCAACAGAAACAACTTCGTTTGCGCCTGCAGCTGCTGCGTAAACAGAAAAACCGCCGGTATAGGAGAAAGTATTGAGCACTTTTTTATCTTTCGAGTAACGCGCAAGCAGTTGCCTGTTCTCGCGCTGGTCAATGAAAAAACCTGTTTTTTGTCCGTTGATAAAATCAATTAAAAAAGCATGACCGTTTTCTTTTACCTGTATTTCCTGTTTTTCCCCGTAAAGAAAACCGTTTTGCGTTTGTCCGCTGAAATGTTTTGAAAGTGTTTCAGCACTTTTGTCGTATATACTTTTGAGGTGCCCTGCAAGCACTGTTTTTATCGCAGCGCAGATATTTTCTTTTTGCAGGTAAACACCCCAGGAGTGTGCCTGCAGCACCACATGGCCATCGTAATAATCAAGTATGAGCCCAGGAACGCCGTCGCCTTCTCCGAAAAACAACCTGCACACGTTGGTGTTCCCTGATAATAAACCCAGCTGGCTGCGGTAATCCCAGGCTTTCTGAATTTTATCTGTCCAGAAAGTTTCGTCTATTGGTCTCTGAACAAAAGAAATGATCCTGACTGCTATGCTTCCGCCTGCGTAATAACCTGTTGCAAGGTATTCGTTTTTTGAGCTGAACACTTCCACCAGGTCGCCGTCCTGCAGCTGCGCATCTTTGCGGGCAATGGCCCCTGAGAATACCCAGGGATGAAGACGCTGTAAACTGAATTCTTTGCCTTTGGCGAGAAATATCTGGGGGTAGGTCATTGTGTGTGTTGATTAAATCAGGCGGCAAAGATAAGATATCTGCCGGAACTGGAAGCGGCGGGCTCCGTCCTTCAACAGCTACTATTAAAAGGCGCATCAGGAATAATTGGATGCCCGGGGTGTGATATTGTTTTATTTCCGTATTAATGTTTACTTTTAGTTCACTCTTAAAAAAAATGTATGATCGAAGTTAACCAGGTTTACACACACAGCTTTAGTTTCTCCCAGGAAGAGG
>CAZFCR010000192.1:0-6848 GCA_964517305.1 uncultured Akkermansia sp. | reverse complement strand
TGGACAGATAAGTTTGTCACGAGTGATAATGTTTTACTAACAAATTCTTTGGGCGACATTGGACCGATGGAAACGCATCTATACAGACTAAATCCGTGTGGGGAGGTAATATATTCTTACGAATACAACGATGGCGATTACATAAATGACTTGCCGCCGGTGGAAACATCTTTTGCAGGGTCGGGTTGCGTATGTATTGACAAAGTTGGTTACGAATGGTATGAACTGGATCCTGAGTCAAATCCTGAAAGAATAGCTTTTAGTGATCCAACCGGAGTTCGAGAAATGTCACAGACTTCATTAAACTTATTTCCCAATCCCGCGGATGATCAGTTTGTACTAAAACTTAGGGTAAATGTTAGTGGTCAATTAACCATTTATAATAACATCGGCATGCTTGTTCATTCGGCTGAACTGCAACCAGGAGAGACACTGCACCAAACAGATGTAGCAGAATTACCGGCTGGAATTTATAATTGCGTGGTTTTTGCAGATGGGCTAAAACTGGACGGTAGAATAGTTATTCAACATAAATAAAATTTGACACATGAGAACTTGTATTATTTTTCTAGTCTGCACACTTGGTTTTTTTAAAATAGCCGCACAGCCACCCAGGGCCTGGGCAGCCCAGATACCCAATGTAAATGTCCTGGCCATGGACGTTGACAAAAAAGGGGCGGTTTATATAATTGGTAATTTTGTTGGAACAGTTGATTTTGATCCTGGTGCGGGCACTGCGGTTGCCACAACAAGCTCTTCCTCTGAATTTTTTCTTCTGAAATTAAGCTACAGTGGTGCTTTTGTCTGGGCCAAACAATTTAATACCAATGATCAGGGCATGTTTTATGGAAAAGCTTTGAGGTGTGATGGCGACTCAGGGCTGTATATTTCCGGATTTTTTAAAGGAATATGTGATTTTAACCCGGGACCCGGTGTTTTCAGCATGAGTGCACCCATTCCGGGAGGTGATGGATTTATTCTTAAACTGGATACTTCAGGGGATTTCAGATGGGCCAAGGAATTTAACGGTGATGTTAATGTTCAGGATATAGCACTGGGAGAAACCGACAATCTTTATATTACCGGCGAGTATGCCGGCACTGCTGATTTCGATCCTGATACGAACAACACCTTCCTGCTTACAACCCCTTTTTCGTCTTCTACAAACGCTTTTATTCTAAAACTTACCAGAGAGGGAAATTTTAAATGGGTGAAGACTTTAATTGGCCAAGACCAGAGCGGAGGCCAGGGCCTTTCTGTGGCATGCGACACCACCAATAAAAAATGCTGTTTTGTGGGCAGAGCTGGGTCAGGCACGGATCTTGATCCCGGACCGGGGCAATACTTGTCGTCAATCCCTTGCAGTTTTCTTTGCGAGCTGGACACCGGCGGAAACACGCTGCAGACAAGATCTATTGACGGGCCTTGCTGGTTGACTTCCGTTTTATACGATTCGGGGTTTCTTCTGGGCGGACATTTCACATACATTATTGACGTGGATCCGGGACCGGCCGTACAAAACAGGTATTGCGGTCAGAATACAGTTGAGGGCCTTATTCTTAAACTTACGGACTCACTAAGTCTAGACTGGGCAAAAGAAATAGACGGATCGACTTACAGTGGAATAACCGGGTCTGAAATCATGATCGATAAAAAAAAACACATCTTTTTATTTGCTAAATTCACAGGTTCCTTTGATCTGGATCCTTCCCCAGGGCTACAAGTTCTTACAAGCACCCCTCTTCCTCCACCGGCGATAGCACACGATTATCTGGTAGCAGAATATGATAGCCTTGGGAATCTGGTATGGGCATCTAATATTGGAATTTGCGTTAATCGCATCGCGCCAGGCCATGTTACTTTTAATGGTGATATTTACCTTACAAATCCTTTTTCCGGAACAATTGATGTCGATCCAGGCCCATCTTCTTACACACTAACAAGCAGCTCTCCTCGCTCAATCTTTATTGAACTTCTCTCCACCTGCACAGGCTCCGCCGTGCCACAGCTCAGCGTCAATGCTTCCGCGCTTTCGGTATGCGCCGGTCAGCAACTGGTTTTAAATGCCAGTGGTGCAGCTTCATATCAATGGGCGCACGGGCCTGCCCAGTCTGCTGTTGGCATCTCACCAACGGTTTCCACCTGGTATGAAGTAATGGGTACCGACAGTGCCGGCTGCTCTGGTTTTAAAACTGTACAGATAACTGTAAACAATTGCACGGGTTTGAACGAATTTATAAATTCAGAAAAGATCATCTATCCAAATCCCACTACCAACAGGATCATGGTTCCTGCGCTGCCAGGTTCTAAAATATCGGTGTGTGATCTTTCAGGAAAACAATTGTTGTCAGACATTGAAGCCAGTACCGGCGGAACTGATATAGATCTTTCAGTCTTAAAGCCTGGCGTGTATTTAGTAGTGTCCCGGTCTGAATCAAAAACAGAAACGGTGAGAGTGGTGAGGCAATGAAAAATAGGAAGTTAGAAGCAGGATTTTGGATTTACGATTCATCTGATTTATGATTGTTTGAGACGCAGCAATTATTGAAATTTGTTAAAGAGAGAAAGATTCGCATTGAAAAACAGTAAGATATAGCATAAATGGAAAAAACATTTTGATTTTTCGAAAAAAAAAAAAAAATAGGTTTGTTTAAACCTTAAAAACACTCAAAAAATGAAAAAACACAATTTTATTCTCGCTGCGGCATTTGTAATGCTGATGTTATCTGGCTTTAAATCGAAAGCGCAGACATTTCCCTTTACGAATTCTCTCACATGTGATGTGACCCTTACTCATGAAATCTTTTACGCTAATTGCACTCTGCTTTGCTCATCTGGCGCTTTTGTAGTTCCAGCAGGACAAACAGTAAATATGCCTCGTTGCGCGATCGCAGGTTTTGAAGTTTGTGTTAACATCGACGAAATCGATTACCAGCCGGTTACAACCTTAAATCATGCAACATTATCGCAGTGTCATATGATCACCAATTATGGTCAAACAGGTCCGCTACCTGCGAGTTGCGGAGGCGGAGGAACCTATACTGTTACTCATACATCTACCGGTTGGTTAATTCAATAGCGAATCTTGTAAATTGTAAGTAAATTGCTTTTGAAAAACCTTTAGCTATTTCGAGATGTATAAAACGATATTGCTTTGTTTTCTGGTCTTTGTCAGCTTAGCCCAGAACCCGGAAACCAGTCAATGGCATTTTCAGAACAGTGGTGTTAGTTTTTTAACCAATCCGCCTTCCGGAGTCACAACCTCTATGTCCACGATCGAAGGATGTGCCAGCATCGCTGATGCCAATGGCAACCTTCTTTTTTACACTAACGGTTTTAATGTTTGGAACAGTGCTCATGCTATCATGCCCAACCAGTTAGGAGGAAGCCCGAGCTCAGTTCAGTCGTCACTGATACATAAAAAGAGTGGCTCTGAATATTATGTTTTTACAACCGATGACGCCGGTACCGGTTCTTTTGGCTATTCTATTATTGATATGTCGCTTGCCGGGGGCCTCGGTTCAGTCACCGCAACCTATACGCTAAGTGACTCAGTTGCTGAGAAAATGACCGCCACAGGGCATTGCAACGGAACAGACATCTGGGTTTTGGTACATAAAATGGGAAATAACACATTTGAGGCCTATCAGGCAGGCCCATCCGGCGTAAATCCAATACCCGTTGTCTCTAATCTGGGTCTGAGTTATTCAACACCCGAGATGTTTTTCGGAAGTATGAAGTTTTCTCCTTCGGGACACAAACTTGGCGTAGCTTCTTGTCCCCTTTCATTCACCATGACAACAAAGACTTTTGAATTGTTTGATTTCGACATCAGTAATGGATCACTTTCCAATGCACTCACTTTAGGAACATACACCAATCAAGCATTCAGCATGGAGTTTTCGCCTGATGGATCAAAACTCTATGGCGTTTGTCAGGAGTTTGGTTCAACTCCAGTATTTCAATGGGATCTCTGTTCCGCCAACCCGTCTACCATCTTAAATTCTCAAACAATTATTGGTGCAAGCCCCGCTACATTCAGGATCCTTCAAAACGCCAGAGACGGAAAAATTTATTTCTGCAGCGCGACTAACTCACTTGGCGTCATTTCATCTCCTAATTTGCTTGGATCCCAATGCGGATTCTCAAACAACGTCGTTTATCTGGGGCCGAACGTAAATAATGGCGGTGGAAATCTTCCCAACTTCCTCACCAGCTATTTCCGGCAGAAAACAACATTTTCTCCCAGCACCACTACGTCGCTTAGCTGTGGCAGCGTCACATTTACACCGCTTCAGTTTTGCGCCGGCGCAAGCTATACACTTACTTCATATAGCTGGAACTTCGGTGATCCGGGATCGGGTGCAACCAACACCTCAAGCCTGAGCAATCCTGTCCACGCTTATCCGGCCAATGGAATTTACACGGTGAGCCTGGTAAGCAATTACACCTGTTTCAGCGATACGGTGGTGCAAACGGTAACAGTAACCGGCCTGCCCACCCTCAGTCTTACAGGAAAAAACAATATTTGTTTGAACGAGAGCACAACCTTTACGGTGAGTGGCGCCAGTACTTACAGCTGGAACAACGGCGCGCTTACTTCAACGCTGGCGGTTAATCCTTCAACCACCACGGTTTACACGGTAACAGGCACTGATAATAATGGCTGTTCGGTTTCAAAAACCCTTACCCTGAGCGTAAAGGCCTGCACGGGTATCAGCAATCAGGAAGGAACAAAATGGCTAGAGTTGTATCCAAATCCAGGCAAGGGAATTTACCATCTTGAACTAACTAAAGCTGCAAACATCAGGGTTACTGACATCAGCGGACGAGTATTATTCGAACAGGATTTTTCGGAAGGCAATCATAAGATCAGGCTCGAAGAGCAGACGAATGGTATTTATTTTTTAGATGCATCAAATTCATCCGACCGGGAGTGCATAAAAATTCTGAAGCAGGAATAAAGCAGGATTTTGGATTTACGATTAATTCGATTTACGATTGGGAAGTTGAACTCTGCGCCCTTAGATCTCTGCGCGCAACGGCCTTGCAAATGGCACAACGTTTTAAGTCCTCTGCGAGCCCTGCATCTCTGCGCACAACCTGGAGCGCAATGAGTAAAAAGGCGGTAATGTTTCATTCATCTCTGCGCTCTTCGCGTCTTTGCGCGCAACAGGCTGGCGAATGACACAAGGTTTTAATTCTCTGCGAGCCCTGCCTTTCCGTGCGCCAAATCACAATGCCAAATGCTCCGATTGTAAATCCTCCCCGTAAAACAAACTCGCGGCTGTATCAAAACTCGCCGGCTGGTCAGTAGTTAAGAAATGACGCGATCCGCTTTTGCTGCAATGTTTGTCCATTTCTGGGTGACGCGCGAGGTAATCTTTTAATCCCTGCGCAACAATGGGTCCTTGTGATAAAAGCTGAACATGTTGAGGCAGGTAGTTCTGAATCTGTTTCGCAATGAGCGGATAATGGGTGCAACCTAAGATGATGGCATCAATGTCTGGTGCTTTTTGCATGAGAGTGTCCACATGGCGTTGAATAAAAAACTCAGCGCCCGCATTATTCGTCTCATCGTTTTCGATCAGCGGCACCCACATAGGACAAGCCTCCTGCTGAACGCGGATGTCCGGAAAAAATTTCTCAATTTCAACCAGATACGAACCTGAATTAACCGTGCCGTTCGTTCCCAAAATGCCCACCTGCCTGCTTTTTGTGAAGTTGCCGATAATTTCGGTTGTGGGTCTGATCACTCCCAGTACACGTCGATCAGGAGCGATTTTTGGCAGATCTTTTTGCTGGATGGTCCGGAGGGCCTTTGCCGACGCGGTATTACACGCGAGTACCACAAGGTGACAACCACGGTCAAACAAATGCCGCACACATTCGAGGGTGTATTCGTAAACGGTTTCAAAGCTGCGTGATCCATAAGGTGCGCGGGCATTGTCACCCAGGTACAGGTAATCGTATTGGGGCAATTCTTTTACAATTTCTTTAAGTACGGTAAGTCCGCCGTAACCACTGTCGAACACACCAATGGGCTGGTAAGCGGAGTTGTTTGCCTGAATCATGGCAACAAATCTAAATAAAAGCGCGGCAAAAATTCAGATTCTGCTCAGTCTGCCGCATTTAGGCATTTTTGCAATCTTCGAGCGGGTTTTTTTTGTATTTTTCAGGATTCGCGATGTTTTACACGCAATATATGGGGTAATTTTACGTTAATAGTTACTGATCTTGAACAAATGGCCCTTATATATTTTTAGCCTCCTGGCTGTCAGCGTTTCCGCCCAATCCATGAAACGCAATTTTGTTCAGCGTGAACTGGGTTTTTTCGGAGGAGGTTCTTATTACATCGGTGATCTGAATCCGCGCAGGCATTTCCTGGCCAATCATCCCGCCGGAGGTATTTATTTCAGGTACATGAACAATTACCGCTTCGCTTTCCGTTTTGGGTTCAACTACGGCACGGTGAGTGGTGATGACGCGGCGAGTACAGAAGCCGATCAGCTGGAGCGCAATCTCAATTTTACAAGTAAGGTCTACGAACTGCATTCCCTGGCCGAATTTAATTTTGTGGAGTACCGCATCGGACACAACCGTTACCGTTTTACAATGTTTATTTTCGGCGGACTTGGCGGTAATTACACCGATCCCCGCAGCAATACAGGCAATGGTTACGAATCTGTTCGCGGACTCAGAACCGAAGGTCAGGATAAACCTTATCCTAAATATCAACTGGTGGTGCCTTTCGGCATCGGCATTAAATGGAGCATCGCAAAAAACTGCGGATTAGGACTCGAATGGGGACCGCGCCGCACCTTTACCGATTATCTTGATGATGTGAG
>CAZFCR010000191.1:0-6875 GCA_964517305.1 uncultured Akkermansia sp. | reverse complement strand
TTGGCTGGCATCCTTTTAGTACTCATGCGGCACTGACCCATTTAAAATACTTTATAAAAAATAAAACCAGGTTGCTTGACGGTGCCAACGCTGCATCAGGCTTTTTCAGAACACGCCTGAGTCAGATGAAATTTAAATCCGGAGGAAGATTAAACGTCATTGGCATGGCCATCAGCATCGATCTGGAAAAGAAAAGCTATGCAGAAAAGGTGACACTCAGATGCCGGGAAAATGGTCTGCTAATCAGTAACCAGGATGAAAAAATTGTAATGTTTCCAGCATTGACCATTGAAGAGAAAATTGCGACAGAGGGATTAAACATCTTCGAAAGGTGTTGTTAAAAGTCCGATATTGGCTTTTCCAATGAAGAAACGCCTTTTCTTTGTCCTGCCATTTGTTTTTGTTGGCCTGTTATCAAGAGCCCAGAACAGCCTTGCGCCGCGTCTTTGGTTTGAAACCTACCTCGAAGGTTATTACACCTACAATTCACTTCAGGAAAAAAACCAACGCACCGCGGACTTCCTTTACAACCATGCCAACCATAACTTTCCGGACATTAATCTTGCTCTGGTTGATCTGAAATATACAGGACGGCGATCGAGAGCCAATGCCGGCATCATGGCGGGCAGGTACGTTAATTATAACCTCGCAGACGAGGCCTGGCCGTTTGCAAACATTTTTCAGCTGAACGCCGGTCTTCAGCTCTCAGCAAATAAAAATATCTGGATCGACGCGGGTGTTCTGCCCTCCCACCTCGGATTTGAAAGTGCCATCTCAAAAAGTTGCTGGACCCTGACCCGCAGCCTCGCAGCAGAAAACTCACCCTATTACGAAACAGGAATCAGGTTAAGCGGTATGTCGCGGAAAAAGAAGATAAAATACGGCCTGCTTCTGCTCAATGGCTGGCAGAACATTTCAGTATTGCCATCTGAAAATAATATAGCATTGGGCACTCAGTTAACTTATCAGCCATTCAAAAATATTGAACTCAGCTGGAATACCTACTCGGGATATGATGAAAACATCGCGGCTGACCTTTTCAGAAACTTTCATAATTTTTACCTGGTGTTCACACCCCGCGGAAAATTTTCTTTTACTGCAGGTTTTGATCTCGGCCTTCAGCAACAATATCGTTTTCCTGAAAAATACAGCAAATGGTACAGTCCGCAATTTCTTGTACGGTATCAGCTGGTTCAGAAACTTCTCCTTGCCTTGCGATTCGAAAACTTTACTGATAAAGAGGCGGTCATCCTCCATTCAGTTGAAGGCAATGGGCTTGCTGTGAACGGTATCTCGGGGAACCTTGATCTGGAACCTAACCGATATCTGTTAATCAGGGTTGAAGCGCGGCATCTTTCAGCAACAAAAGACGCGTTTTACCAGAAATATGGTGTAACTAAAACCAATACGGCTTACACAGTGGCTGTGATCCTCACAATAAAATAATTTATACAGTCATCCGGTCGATCAGTTCCGACTTAAGTTGTCGGAAAATGTCGAGATAGGTTGCAAACTGACAGGGTTTGATAAAATAATGATTCGCACCATAACTCAGACAAATTTCCTGTTCCTCTTTTTGTTTGCAGGTGCTTAAGATGATCACCGGTAAGTTCCGGAGTTGATTGTTTCCGCGAATCTGTCGAAGTGTTTCTTTGCCGTCGAGAATCGGCATATTCAAATCGAGTAAAACAAAATTGGGAAGCTCATGTTCTTCATTCAATCCTCTGAGCAACTCCCGGCCATTTAAAAAATGTTTGATGTTAACGTCTTCTACCAGTTGTCCCAATGCGCTTTTCACGAGGTATACATCATCAGTATCATCGTCGGCGATGAAAACAGATGTTGGTTTATGTAACTCCTGTAACGACATTTTTTTATTTTGTTGGCGAAATGCACTAACATAATCGGCTAGTATAAAAGTAAATCCATTATCATATTTTTCCTAATAAAAAGAAAAGGGCTTATGTTAAAAAGCAGCGGTGAAATTAGACGAAGCTTTGATTTTATTCGACCAATTAAATAATGTTGGTCAATCCCAGAAATGCCACTTATTATGCCAGTAATCTATGACACGAATTTCAAAATTTTCGAGAACAACATTCTCTTTTCCTTTGTTCCAGAGATAACATTGCAGGCGGTGATTTCCTTTTATACGATGGTGATATCCAATATAAGCATCAGAATAGATGATAACCGAACTATCAGAACCACCGGCGTAATCAGCGGCAGCCTTGGCATTGTAACTCAGTGCCTGACCGCCATTCTCTGGCTCAACTACCACACACGATTCCAGCTCCCTGGGCTTTGAGTGTTTGTATCTGACCACAGCTCTGCTCAACACAATTTCTCCCTCATTATTGATCACATCATTGTACGCTGCTCTGGCTGAAAAAGGAAACTCATTCGTTGAGTCAACGGTCATGCTTTTGCCTGAAACATTGTAGACAAAATCGCCGGGCGTTGCGGGATTCGAATACACCAATATCTTTTCATCCTCCACCGTTTTATTTTGATCGGCAGCACGCCTCGAAAAAATCTTGATGTTGACGGCAAAGGTCTGTATGTTTTTAATCAGGTAAGGAAAGCGGTCCGCCACAAGAGCATGGTAACGCGGAGAAGCGGATGCCAGAAGAATGTACTCAGCCTGTGTGTTTTTTATAAAATCACTGAACAGCCTGAACGAAGTTACCGGATTGTTATCTGATCCAAAATTCACACGCGATGAATACGAGATGATACTGTCGTCGGATATCCTGCAGTCAAATTTTTGTCCGTATTTATCAAAATATATTTTCTTCATCAGAGTATCGGCATCAAAAAAAAGTGCCTCTACTTTTTCATCGCCGTACTTTTGTTTTAAATCAATGGTGCATACAAATTGTTCCTCGTAAACTGTTTTCACAGCCTGGTTCAGATAATCTTTTGAAAAATATGTCGTAAAAATCAAGGTACCCGATAAAATTACAAACGCAGCATAAAACAACTTTTGTTTTTCAAACTGAAGTAACGAACCGATCAGGACGATAAAGGCGGAACCTGCAAAAAGCATCACGGAGTGCTGGTAAACAGATGCCCGCAGAAGCGAATAAAGGTAGACTATCAGAAAATTAAATATAAAAAGGATCAGCAGCAGCATTTGTTTTCTGTTTATGATCCGGTTTTTCTGAAACACCAGGCTCAGCAGAATCAAAACAAACACAAACAAATAATTATAACCACTGCCCAACAAAACCCTTATTAATTTCCATAATGCATTCAGATCAGGTTTTTCAAGCCAGCCCCCCTGATCTGTTCCTATTCCTCCCACACCCAATTGGTAAAGCGTTACCGGCAGATGCGGCAGATAACACAGAACGGTTAAAACGGCAGTGATATAAAAACTTTTTCTGTTCTGCGGCGTTAGAAAAAACAACGCGGCCAAAAAAACAGTGAAGGCAAACAAGGCGTTGATGTGCTGGTTTAGCGCAGACAAGAGGGCAAAAAATCCCAGCCAGAAAAAATTGCGCGCCAGGACCCTTCCGGCAAAAAAGATCTCAAAAAAATAATACAGAAGTGCGAGGCTGAAAAAAACGCCGCTGATGTACATCCTGGCAATAGGCGCGTAAAACACAAATACGAGTGAAAAGCTGAAGAACAGCGCGTTCATGAGCGCAGCCTGTCTCGAAAAATGCCGATCACCAATACGGTAGGCGAATATCACGGCACCAAATCCAAAAAGCAGAAAAGGCAGTTTGATCAGCCACTCGCTGTATCCGGCCAGCTTAACGGTGTAATAAAGCATCAGCTGAATCAGCGCCGGATGAGCATCTATTTTTACGCCCTTATCCATTACTTCAGAAAACGAATCAAACTGCGTGCGATCCAGTCCGCTCAGCTCATCAAAGGTAAACTGGTAATCAAATAATGGAAAAGCTCGCAGCAGCAGGCAAAGTAAAAATACCCCGGTGAAAACAATATGTTCTTTGATGAATCTCAATCAACGAATTACCGGCAATATTAAAAAATAAAAGCCGACATTCTCATGCCGGCTTCTAAAATAGATAACATTCGGTTAAACAACCTTCAGCATCCAGTTCATTTTATCTTCAAGTTCACCTTTCCGGATCTTCCGGAGTGTTTCATCGATCTTTGTAGAAAACTTACGCTCAGCTACCGGCGGCAGCATGTAATCTTTGCCGTTATGGCCAATGCCAATGATCTGAGCAATGGTGGCAGCAGTACCACAACCAAACACTTCTTTAAGTGTTCCGTCTTCGTGGGCTTTAAATACCTCGTCGATGCTCACTTTACGTTCTTCCACCTGCATACCCCAGTCGCGGGCCAGCGCCAGCACACTGTTGCGGGTTACACCATCAAGAATGGTATCGCTGAGTCCAGGTGTGATGAGTTTGTCGCCGATCACGAACATCACGTTCATGGTGCCGCTTTCTTCAAAATGTTTCTGTGTTTCACTGTCAGTCCATATCACCTGCTGGTAACCTTTTTGCTGCGCCAGTTTTGTCGGGTATAAACTGCGACCATAATTGCCCGCAGCCTTCACATAACCTACTCCGCCTTTAACAGCGCGGTAATAGTTGGTTTCAACCAGAACCTTGATCGGATCGGCATAATATTTACCGGCAGGACAGGTGATGATCACAAACTTATAGGTATCACTGATTTTTACACCAATGGCTTCATCGGTGGCAATCATAAAAGGGCGGATGTAAAGACTTCCCGATTCGCTTGAAGGCACCCAGGCAGCATCCATGCGGATCAGTTCCATCAAACCGTTCATAAAAAGTTCTTCCGGAATTTCAGGCATGGCCATACGGATGGCACTTTTATTGAGTCGTTTAAAATTTTCAAGTGGTCTGAACAGCGAAACTTCACCTTTGGCGTTTTTGTAGGCTTTCATCCCTTCAAAAATTGCCTGACCGTAATGCAGGGCGCTCATGGCATAACTCATGGGCACGTCTTCATAAGGCATGATATCAGCCTTCTTCCATTTGCCATCGGCATACTCGGCCACAAACATGTGATCGCTGAAAGTTTTGCCGAAAGGCACATTGTTGATATCGACCTCTGAAACTCTGCTTTTTTTGGTCTTCCTTATGTTGATGTCTGAAGTACTGATCATTATCGTGTGATTTTATTTAAACAAATAACCACATTATTTTTGAAACGACAAAAACAAAGTTTCCCGCAAAACAAGGCCTTCCGGCCCACTTATCATTTTTTAAGATTTGTTCAAACCCCCGTGGAACGTGGTTTAAAGTGCTTTAAACTCAAGGTACTGCCGTCGAAAACCGCATAGCTGCGGTAATTGATCCACTCGCCGAGATTGATGTAACGGGCCTTTCCGTCCACATCCAGATCCAGGGGCAGGTGGCGGTGACCAAAAATAAAATAATCCACCTGGTGAGTTCTCAGGTAATCGCGTGAATAAAGAAAGAGCCACTCGTTTTCGTTGCCCAGAAATTTTTCATCCGAATCGCCGGTGATCACACGACTGCGTTTGCTGCTGCGCCGGGCGATGTAAAAAGAAAAATTGGGATGCAGGCGACTGAACAACCATTGACAGATGCGGCTAGCGAAAATTTTTCTTAACAGTTTATACCAGTTATCACCCGGTCCAAGACCATCGCCATGTCCGATGTAAAACACTTTGTTGCCAAAAGTTCTTGTAACAGGCGCGTGATGCACACTTACATTCAACTCTTCAATAAAATAGTCTTTCATCCAGAGATCGTGATTACCAACAAAAAAATGCACTGGAATTCCGGAGTCGGTTATCTCCGCGATTTTTCCCAGAAGACGCACCGATCCTTTTGGCACGGTGTATTTGTGTTCGTACCAGAAATCAAACAAATCGCCTACCAGAAAAATCTCAGCGGCGTCATGCCTGATACTTTCAAGCCACTCACACACGTACTTTTCCCGTTCAAGACTGCTCGCGTGACTGGGCACACCAAGATGAAAGTCTGAAGCAAAATATATTTTCTTTTGTTCCAATTTTTAAAAAATATTATTCCTGATGATGTTTTTCGGAACCAATTTATGAATATTAAAGGTAAACCTGATCCTGTTTAAGAATCCGATGTTATTCAGTTCATGAACTTTTTTAATCTCTTCTGAATAAAAAACCGGCAGATAAACTTCAATGATATTTTTCCATATTGTAAGGTTCACGCCGGCATCCCACAACGAACGCTGATCGTCAACAACCACGTCTGCAAACAAACGTAATGGTAAGATCAGGATCTTCGGTGACCGCGCATTCAGAGCAACCATCCAGGTGGTAGACTGAAATGGTGTCCATATTTTCATGGCGCCGTCGGTTTCGGCAAACTGGCTGAAACCAAAACCACTGCGTTCGTTTCTTGCCAGAAAATGATGATCGAATGTATAATCGTCGTAACCGTTATACCCATCACTGCGGAACGCATAATACGAACGAACTTCTTCATCGCCTGCAACAAAAGCGCCTCCGAACAAACGAAGATCAAAGGCATGTTTAGGCCCAACTGTGATCTGGTAACCCAGCGAGGCTGTAATTTTCGCCATTCTGCTGTTGTGCTGTGAACCTACATAAAAACTGTAGGGATGAATGGCTTTCCTGTTCGCATGCCGGAACCGGAATTCGTTCACAAAAGAATAATTTGAACGTTTTACCCCTGCTCTGCCGCTATTGGCAGACGGACTCAGCAAACTATCCGTGAAAAGATTCGCTGATGCGTAAGTAATTGTATTCACAACCTGCGAACCGGCGTCGCGATTGCGGAGCTCAAGATTGAGATAGGGCTCCAGCTTTACAAAATTAAAATACAGGTCAGCATCGTTGCGGCCATTTGCCTCGTTAAGCAGTCGGTTATTAAATTTATCGTACGCAAATG
>CAZFCR010000190.1:0-6893 GCA_964517305.1 uncultured Akkermansia sp. | reverse complement strand
GGTACTGGTGGGGCGGAAAACATACGATTGGGTGATGAATCACGTGCCGGAATTTCCCCATGCGGATAAAGACACGTATGTGATAACAAGAACTCCCCGTGAAAAAATCGGGAAGACCCAATTTTATGCCGGTGATCTTAAAAACCTGGTAGAGCAACTCAGGTCAGAATCCGGCAAAAACATTTTTGTAGATGGCGGTGCCGACCTGGTGAATGCGCTGTTAAAAGAGGATCTTATCGATGAAATCATTGTATCCATAATTCCCGTACTGCTTGGTGGCGGTGTCCGTCTTTTTCAGGAAGGATGGACAAAAAAAGATCTGCAGCTGATCTCCAGCAAACAGTACGAGAAAGGCCTGGTGCAACTGCATTACAGCTGCGTATAAATTTGTACCTTTTGCCCTGAATGATGCTGCATACATCCAGGTTAATCTTGCGCGAAGTTTTAATTTCCGATCTGGAAAAGGTGCACGTGCTGAACAGTCTTCCGGAAACTGACAGGTACAACACGCTCGGCATTCCCGAATCCATTGAGGTAACAAAGGCGCATCTCGAAGACTGGCTTTCTGCAAGAAACCAGCAACCACCTGCCAAATATGTTTTTTGTATTGAAGATCGGTCTGGAAATTTTGTGGGTATGATTGGCCTTGCTCTTGGACGGGCAAAATACAGATGCGCTGAGATCTGGTTCAAGCTGGTACCAAAACATTGGAACAAAGCTTATGCAAGCGAGGCAGCAGGAGAGATTCTTAGATTTGCATTCAACGAGCTTCATCTGCACAGGGTAGAGGCGGGTTGCGCGGTAGAGAATATGGCTTCAAAGCGCGTGCTCGAAAAAATTGGCATGTCGCAGGAAGGACGTTGCCGCCAAAAATTGCCGATCCGTGGGGAATGGGTTGATAATTTTGAGTATGCCATTCTGGCTTCGGATTTTAAAGAGATACAGGCTGGGGGGCGCGGTTGACTAAATAATCCGCTCACAATTTTTCTGTTTTTACAAACCATTCATTAAATTAGCTATCAGTTGAAAAACATATATCTACTAATAGTTTGTATTTTTTCCCTCCACCTCAACGGGCAGGGCTTCCGCTCACGCTTTTACATTCCGGGCACGCTCAACCACGCTTCCAGGGCCATTTATGAAACCAGCCCGGGGAACTACATTGCGGCCGGTTTTTGCACCGATACCGTCAATGGGGTTCAGATCGGCCGCATCGCGCTGATGGGCCTGGGCAGCGAGGGACAGTTGTTGTGGATCAAAAAATACGGTCAGCCCGCGTTCAGTTACATCGATAATGGCTTTATTTTCCGTTCGTTTTACAAACACAAGAACTTCATCTATTATGCGGGATGCTTCCGCGATACCAATAACCGGCAAAATGGTGTGTTCATTAAATTTGACCTGAACGGGGATTCTGTCTGGCAGAAGATCTACCGCGATCCGGACCCGCTTGAAGACCTCATCCCGCAAAAAGTAACAGCAAGCGCAGATGGTGGTTTTCTCATCACCGGTTTTTATCAGAACTGGAGCAATGCATCGTACAGGAAATGCCTGCTCATTAAAACCGACATCAACGGCAATGACCTGTGGCGGAAAAAAGATCGGGAAAACAGCCCCCGATGTGGCGGATGGCAAAAGCATTGTGCAGGACAGCGCCAGTAAAAAAATACTGATGGTGGGTTACCAGTACATTAATAATTATCAAACTTTCGACCATGTGCTGGTGGTTGACAGCCTGGGCAATAACCCGCAGCAGGGCAATTATATGTACCCGGGCGGTATGGCCATGGATTGTTTTCAAAGAAAAAATAAAAAGATGGTGGTGTGCGGTTCCCAAAAGTCCTCACAAACCTTTTTGGGTGAAGCTCTTTATGAAGGTTATGCAGCAAGCTTTGACATCAACACCCCGTTTGTGCCGCTGTGGACCCGAACCAGCGTGGAGAAGATCGATTACATGAATAATTTTTCCGCCATTACAGAGCTCGGTGATGGTACCCTGGTGCTCGGTGGACACATAGACACCACGGGATTACTGAACCTGATGATCAATTACCTCATCCGCATTACCAAGATAGACGCCAGCGGCAATGTGCTGAGCAACAGGTTATATTCGTATAAAACCAATTCGGCGGACAAGGATAACTACCAGATGTTGTCTTCCATAGAACCTACCTCCGACGGCGGCCTGGTGATAGCCATCAAACAACAGAACCTGCCGGGCAACAATCCTTTTTTCTTTGTGAAGTACGATGCCGGTGGCTGTGATACCGCGCTGGCGTATTGTGCCATGATTGCGGGCGGAGCAGAGCATGCGCCGACAAGTGATTTTGAATTTTACCCCAATCCTGCAAAAAAGGAAATAAATGTTCAGTCAAAATTATTCAGCGGCAAGGGAAAACGCCTGCTTGAAATTAGGAATAACATGGGCCATGTTGTATCAACACAGGAGTTGGGTGTTTCTGAAACCAATCAGGTGAGTGTTTCTCCATTGGCTCCTGGTTTATATTTTTTATCTCTGACCGATAATGGCCTTCGCGGGCCGGTAAAAAAACTGGTGATAGCGGATTAGAATATCATTTGTTACGGCGCCAGCTGCAGTGAAAAATTATTGAGTGTCCGCAGTGTTTGAGCTAAATCAACAAGCAGCTGGTTTTCAGATGCCGGAACTACTTTTCGCTTAACCATCAGCCGAACACGCAACAGATAATTCCGATCGCTGTTTTCCACTATTTCACTTTCAAGTGAGAAATAATCGTTATTTATTTTTTTAGTGAAGTCTGTACTGTTGAGCAGTTTGGTGCTTTCGGTAAAATCAAGAGAAAAGTAGTAAGAATCTGTAAACAGGAAGTCAAAATAGTAGTCGTGATTTGGAGCTTCCAGGGCCAGCTTCGGATCTACAGGAAACGAAAACCATTGCCGGATGCTGAACTCGCTCCTGTTTTTTAAGGCGAGTTTTGAGGATGCGCTCAAGGTTTGTTTAAAGGGATAAACCCTGGAAGAGCTGATATTTTTCACGTTTATGCCGGAAAGTCCCGGTTTATCAGTACACTTTCTGAAATAATAAACAGGCACGGTAGAATCTATACAATCTTTATAATACAAGTGCCTTAGCAAAGTGGAGAACTGGCCGGAAAGGGTCAGTTTTTCATTAAGCTCAGCTTTAAGACTGTCGCGGTTTATTTTAATTATTGCCGTTTCCGCCCGCATATTCGAATTTTGATTTCCCGAAGGGGTGTTTAAGAAGCGTAAAGTTTCATGGCTTTTATTGGTACCATTCTCCTGAAAGTTCCTGCCCATCAGGGCTACAGTATTACCTTCGTAATAATACGGCAGCTCATTCAGAAAGTATTTCACGCCGTCGTATCTTGGCATCATAAATACAACCGTTTTATTAACCGGGATGGCAAAAAGGTTGCATTCATATTTTGAGTGGATTTTGTAGTCGGGTTTGTGCTGCGAGTAACGTCCGTCAAGACCATCTACCATATAGTAAAAAATCCTGCGCTCATTCATAATGTCTTTAACCACGTTAAACACTTCGTTTTGAACAACACGTTTTTTCAGCAGGTGATCACCGCGGTACAGGTCATAAATATGCGACTCATTGTAATACAAATCCCTCGCAGAAACATAACGGCAGTTGTTGAAAGAATCGCAAAGCGCCGTCAGGAAAATCAGATTGGCAGAATCTTTTCCAGATGGCGGTAGTTGATTCGCGAACTTGCGTACACCTGCATATTGCGAAGTATACGCTTTCTGGAAATTGTTCACGGTGTCTGAATAAAGGATCCATTGAAAGTTGCTTGGTTTGTGCAAGGCCCAGGTGGTTTTATCAAGTTCGCGTGGCCATACTTTAAAATCGACATACAAATGCGGTAGGTTTTCGCCTGAAAAACTGTTTTTCGGATAGTTAATGCTTTTAAGGTGGTGAAGCCGGACCTTCTTTGTCTGATGGATGTCGGCATTGGGCAGTGTTTTAGTTATTGTATGTACCAGCGAATCTGGTATGTTTTCGGCTTTTGAAAATGCAGAACCCTGGAAGGCATTCTTAAAAGCGTACTCAACGGTGTATTCGGAATGTACTTTGGGAACAGAGGCATGGAAATAAAAAAGATTTTTCCGGTAGTCCGATTCAAATGAACAGTCATAATAAAGTTCAATGACATCTCCTACGCGTAAATCAAGCAGGTCGAACCGCCAGGTAAAATCTTCAAAGTAAATGCCGCTGGTGTAGAGCCGTCTGTGCCTGTCGAGTGTTTTGGTGAAGGGGATTGCTTCCCGGGTTTTGTCACGCACATGTCGGCCGGCGAAAGTAATCACTTCAAATTCTTCAAGATAAGGGGTTTTAATTTTAGTATTGCCGCCCTGCTCGTAATGTCCCTGGTCAACAAAGTCAAATGCTTCAGGTAACAAAAATCTGCTGATCTGTTGTTTTCCTTTTTCTGAGTTGATGCTCACAAGCATGTGTTTTTTGAGCCTGCTTTTCCCCGGTTGCTGGAGGATAAAATGCGCATACTCGTCAAGAATCACAAGGTCTTCGTTGGAATAGGGTTTTGCCTCGGCCAGCAGACTTTCGAGGTCGTAATACTTCCAGGTTACCTTTTCTTTTCCGAAAATGGTTAATTGCGCCGTTGAAGGATTCAGGCAAAGAATTAAAATAAGGGTGAGGAGAATTTTGTACATGGTCTTTTTGGATCTGCGAAAGATCGTAATAATTTAAATACCAATGTATCTTAATTCAAAAACACGCCGTCGGTCTGAACGAAATAAATTAACTTCGGATCTGGAACAATTTGATGAAAATTCATTTGAGTTTATTGATCTGTTTTATTTTTCCGCTGATGGTGGTTTCCCAGCGGCGCGCCATCATTCATGATCAATACATCCATTTTAGTCTTTTGCACAAAAAGGATACCATTGATTTTATTGTGGCAGATACTTCGCTCGCGGAGAAAAAACCGGTCCTGCTTTTTTGCCAGGGTTCCTTGCCGGTGCCATTGTTTATCAGGATAGACCAAAAAAATGTATTTGCTTACTGCGGCGGTCTGAGCAATTTTGATTTAAAGTCGCTGAATAAAAAGTTTCATGTGGTGGTGATCTCAATGCCAAAAACGCCTTTGTCCGTTCACAAAGATCAGCTTGATCCTTCATTCAGTTACGTCACCGACGTCTCGCAGCGGAATAGTTTTTCGGCGGCTTACCTGGAGGCCGATTTTCTTGAGAATTATGTTTTACGTGCTTCAGCGGTTTTAAAATATTTGAAAAAACAGAAGTGGGTGAGTCCATCAGACCTCGTGGTAGCAGGCCACTCCCAGGGCGCGCGCGTGGCGCTTCACGTGGCCGCGGCCAATAAACATGTTACCGCGCTTGGATTGTTCGGATTTAATCCCATGGGCAGGATCGATCAGATGATCCGGCAGGCAAGAAAAGACGCTGAATCAGGGAAAATCAGCTGGCAGACGGCAGACAGTAGCCTCGCAGACCATTATGATTTTTACAGGGCCATTCACAACGATTCTTTACGGAGGATGGACCCGCAATTAAGAACCTGGTATTCGTTTTCTAAACGGTCTCCTGAGTTATTGGCTTCTTTAAAAATTCCTGTTTATCTGGCTTATGGCAGTCACGACATCATTGCGGATTATTGTGACCTGCTGCCCCTGTATTTTATAGAAAAAAATAAAACCAATTACGTACTTAAACGTTATCCCCAACTCGATCATAATTTTTTTGAAGTAAAAGAGAATGGAAAAGTCAACCATGATAAAGCGCATTGGCCGGAGGTCATGAACAGTTTTGTAGACTGGTCGGTAAAAAATTAAAATGGAAAAAGCGGATTTAATGCAGCAGGCTTTGTTTTCTTCAGTCATCAGGGAATTGGAGTCTGGCGGTTATACAGTGGTAAAGGTGGAGATGGAAAAGGAAAGCGGGGAATATGCTGCCGCGCGTTTTTTTCTGGATAATAAAAAAATCCTTTTTCGGGTTTCAAAAATAACACCCACTAAAAACGGACAGTTTGTAACCATCTGGAAAAGAAATGAAGCCGGTGTGACCTGTCCTTTTGATATCTCCGACGGTTTTGATTTTGTGATGATCTGTTGCCGCGATGAACAAAAATCGGGTGCTTTTTTGTTTCCTGTTGAGGTATTGGTTCAAAAAAGAATTTTCAGCTCCGGACAGAGAACAGGGAAACGAGGCATCAGGGTTTATCCGCCATGGGTAAAACCGGAGAGTCTTCAGGCAGCTAAAACACAGGCCTGGCAAACGGTTTATTTTAAATACCAGAGCGGTTTTTCAGAAATGCTGACATTTAATGAAGGTCAAATGAAAGACTGAGGTCGCGGTTACCTGCGCTCAAATGACAGCCTGTGCAGGCATCGCCGGTTTTGGTGACATCGTAAATCGTTTTCCCATCGGGTGCATATTCAGCCCAGATCCATTTATTGGAAGCAAAACGGGAGTCCGGATCTTTTTTCATGATGGCAATCAGATCCAGCGCGCCGTTTTTGTAAACTTCTTTCACGATCATGGCGCCTTTTGAAAAACTTCCTCCTGCAGGTAATTTGCCACTGGCGTCAAGGTCAGCTTTCGCGGTGCCGTTGAATTTGAGTTTAAAATCTCCGTGCGGACTCCCTCCTTTTGGCGGGTAAATG
Organism: uncultured Akkermansia sp.; assembly: GCA_964517305.1. Taxonomy (GTDB): domain Bacteria; phylum Bacteroidota; class Bacteroidia; order B-17B0; family Aurantibacillaceae; genus Aurantibacillus. The sequence goes on along the minus strand of CAZFCR010000190.1, from coordinate 240 downwards.
GTGTCTTTGTTTTTGTAGAAACTGAGGCCGCTGCCACTGGCTTCGTTAAAAAGGTCCTCGTTGGTTTTTTTCTTTTTGCACGAAAGCACAACGGTGGCTGTAAAAATTACAACCATTAAAAAAAGCGCCGTATTTTTTTTGCCGGGATGAATTGTAGACATGTTTTTCTTTTAAAGATAGGGAATTTTAAAATTATTAAATTAGTTCGGTGGTTGAGCCCGTCGAAACCACCTTTCCAAT
>CAZFCR010000189.1:0-6900 GCA_964517305.1 uncultured Akkermansia sp. | reverse complement strand
GCGCCAGCACCAAAGAAGAGTCCGAGTTTCATAAATCGTAGTTTGTTAATGTTTATTTCCATTATTTACAGCACTCTTTTTTAGTGAAGGTGGTTTTAAATACTTTCAAAAGTGCCATTCCTATTTATTTCATTGTTTCAAATATTGATCAGATTAATTAAGGACTATTTTCTAATTTTGTTATAATTAAGTTACAAGAATTTTCGCCATGGTGCCAAAAGAATTTCTTCCTCTTCGTTTTCGCGTGTTAATCTTAAGCTGTGTTTTGCACCATTAAACCTATAAACAAGCTCGCTCGTAAAATAATTCCACCAATTATTTTGAATTGCAAGCGCTACAGAATCATTCCAGCGCTGGAGCGGGGCTAACTCCGTATAATTGTTTCCAAAATCGAAAAGCAGATAGCCGCTAATGGTATTGTTCAAAATTGTTTTTCTTTCAAGCGTGTAAAATGAGAACCTGATGGTGTCATTTTTTAGTTTTGTTACAACTTTAATTTGCAGGCTGTCATTTTTAAAAAATCGTGAGCGCACCACATCCTTCTTTGAGGCACATGAGCATAACATAGACTCCAAAATGAAAGAAGAAAAAAAAATTGTTATTTTACGTGTAATGCTCACTCTGCTCACTAACTATTTTATAAACACTATTTTTTTAACGAATACAACTTCACTGGTTTTAATGATGATGTTATACAATCCGTTTTCCACGGCCAGATCAATTCGCCTTTGTTGCTCTCCCGGGTTTTGGAACGAACCGTTCACATATACTGTTTTACCCAACATATCAACGATTGTTACATTTACATTGGTGCTTGTAAGGAGTTTATAGTTGACAAAAACTGTGCTGCTCGCCGGATTCGGGTAAACCAATAGATTATAAATTGAGCCTGTTTGTTCATCTATACCAGTCGTATTCTCCCCAAGGTTAATATTATCTACATATAGATTGTTTCCACCGTCGGTTACATTTACGATCTTGATTAATACCCTTGAAGAAGTGGAATACGTTGCAAGGCTGATGCTTGCAGTTTTCCAGATGGTTGTTTGATCCGGCAGGTAGGACGTGGTTTGTGTGGGGCCGGTAGTCATATTATTTCCGGTGCGGTAAAACACCTGCGCCCAGTTAACGCCACAATCTTTAGAAACAAGCACAACCATTTCATCGCTGTAGTTCGCATCGCTCCTGGCATAAGCCCATTTAAAGCTCAGTGTAGGTGTTCCTGAATAGGTTGTAAAATCAAAGGGTGGTAAAACCAAAGCGTCGGCCTGGCCGTAGTTGGTATTGATCAGGTTATTTATCTTCACGCAGGCTGATCCGGCAAATGGGGTTGCAATAGTGTCTCTTTGCCAGGTAATACCAGCGTCCGGATTCTCAATTGTGATATTGTTGGGTGGAAAGATGCCGGTTTCAAATCCTTCTGAAAAAGGCAGAGATTGGCCGCTAATAGGATTTATAATAGTTATGTAGTTATTAAGCAATACGCTGTCGCTGCCCAGGCTGCCGGTAACCACGAGCTTAACAGGAAAGCTGCCAAGGGTGTTATACGTCACGGTGGCATTATCAGAACTACTTACGGATGGTGTGCCTCCCGCAAAGTACCATTTGTAGCTTGTTGGATTATTTAATGATTTATTGGTGAAAAGCACCGAACTCCCTAAACAGATAGTATCGCCATTGCTGGTAAAATCAGCTACCACATTACAAGGCGGGCTTATAAAGCCGGAATCACAGCCTGTAGAAATGAGATTTGGCAGAGACCATATCGTTGTGCGAATGGTGTTTAATGTGGCTTGCATTCGTGTTTTCTGACCTTGCGTAAACATACTTTTACACGCGTCGTTCGTGTAATCCATGTAATTCTGGATCTGGTCGTTTACATTCGGCACATCATTGCTGCATGTATTTGCGTTGGCCGGGCAACCAAAATTTGGATTGATTACTGGTGGGGTGTCGCAAACCAGGTCGCCACTCAGGCATGTATCGTTGCCACAACCACCATTGAAGGTGTGATACAATGCAAACCAATGCCCCAGCTCGTGCGTTGTGGTGCGCCCCATATTATTAGGTGTTGTGGCTGTTCCAATCCTGCCGAAAGCCGTGTGGACTAAGACACAGCCATCCTGGTTAACCGGTCCCCCGGGAAATGAAGCATAACCTAATACGCCCCCACTGATACTTTTAACCACGTAAATATTTAAGTACCGGGTGGCGTCCCAACTGCTTAATGCGGCAAGATCCGCTCTTTGAAAAGACTGATGATTGGTAAGCGTTGACTGAATCCTAACGATTCCATTTGTGCATCGGCCTTGCGGATCTTTTTTTGCAAGACAAAACTGAATTTCCGTGTCGACACCCGCACCATCCCCTGGCGTTCCGGTAAGTTTCCGGTAATCCTCGTTCAAAGCATCTATCTGACTCTGCACTTGGGCATCGGAGATATTCTCAATTCCGGCATTGTGTATGATATGAACTACCACGGGTATTACTTTTACATTACTGTGATTAGTGGCTTTCTGATGTTCCTGAATGTATAAATTCCGAGCAATACTACTGTTGATAAGCGCAACGCTTCGTCGGTTCTCATTCAAATAGCTGTCAAAACTGCATAGTGACTGCTGGCTCATTATTGGAAGAGCCATACTTATGAGAACAAGTGGTAATAGGTGGCATTTAGTCGCACTACTCATGTTAATTCAGTGAAAAGTTAATATTTGTCGCCATTGGTTTCGTTGCTTCAAATAGTTGCAAGGTTCCAAAAACAGTATTGTATTTACTTATGATCGTTACGTCCTTAAAACCTGCCTCTTCTATTAGCTCAGGTAATTTGCCGTTTATATTGTCCCTTGTGTTCTTGTAACCATCGAACAGCTGGAATGGATAGGCGAGTAATCGCATAAAAAAATTTGATGGTTTTCCCCAATCTGCTATATGCAGTTTGCCGTTGATTTTAAGCACCCTGTATATTTCGTGGAATGCTGCTTTCTTTTGATCAAGCAGCATGTGATGAAAAACGAGCGACGAGATGACCTTATCGACGCTACTGTCCTTTAGAGGTATTTGTAAGCCGTCATAACTTACCAGGTTAATTGCGACATTTTTCTTTTTTATTTTTCGCCCGGCAATTTTCAGGATCTTGGGATCAACATCTATTCCCATAACATTCGTCATAGGATACTTTTTCTTAACCATAATACTAAGCGTGGCGGTACCAACTCCGAAGTCAAGAACCTGCTGACCTATTTGGAAGCCTGCCCTGGTAATCAGCTCATTTTTGAATTCCTTCTCGGGTAGCGTGTAGCGAATAAGCCAGTCATAAAAGGCGGTTAGCCATGTATAACGTAATGCAGGTATAAATTGTATATTGCTCATATATTGCATGCCTAGTTTTCTTCCAAACAATATTCAAACGACAGCGTAGTAAGCTCTCCAGTGAAAAAAAGGAAATAATTTGCTTTTCATGTTTTTGGTTTACTTAAATCAGTTCTTTTTTGAGTTGATTTTTTATCATTCATGACAAGGATCTTAAAGTGCGTGGGAGTCATTCCTGTTACCTGCTTAAACTGGTGAGCCAGGTGAGCAGGGCTGCTATGCCCGAGCTTATAAGAAATTGCGCTCAGGCTTAAATCGCCGTATTCAATCAGCTCTTTTACTTTTTCGATCTTTAGTAAAATAAAATACTTTTCTATGGTAATGCCTTCTATTTCCGAAAAAAGGTTGCTCAAATAATGATATTCATAGCCCAGTTTTTTTGACAGGTGTGCGCTCATTTTAGCCTGCCCATCAAAAGGCTCAAGCTCCACAGCCTCGGATAAAAGTAATTTCACGCCTGCTGTAATCTTGGCTCTTTTATCATCGATCAATTCGTAACCGAATTGCTCCAGCCTGTCTTTTAAGCCCTGGGTCTGCTGTTTGGTAATTTCCTTTTCAAGAAATACCTGGCCTAAGCTTATTTGAGTAATCGCAACGTTGTAATCTGCCAATACCTGTGTAACCACAAGCTTGCAACGATTGCTGACCATGTTTTTAATGAATAGCGTATTGCGCATTTTCCCTGAAATATTGGTAAATAAATAAAGGCCTTCACATCTGTGACGACCAAATTTTACTTTACCGAATAATCAGATTAAAAGCTTACGAACGCGAAGGAATAAGGGTGTATCTAGCAGCGGTGGTGAGTGACTTACCTGGAAGGTAATTGCCTGTTCTGATACATTTAGATTTGGTAGGGTTAAAAAATTATAGAAAATAACCAGAGTAAAATCTAACTTAGAAAACTGGAACGTGGTTTGATGCTTTGCACTATCTGTCTTTGCCTTAATCACGATGAAATCATCTTTACAACAATCCTCGTTATGCTCTTTTGCAGTGTCATGATCGCAGGTACACTCTCCGTTTCCTGAAATAGTTACTCCCCATAAAGCGCTTGATATTTTACTGCCACAGCTATGAGTGGTGTAAACTATACCGACAGAGGTAATAAAAATGTAAAGGGCAAATATGACAAGCAATTTACTTTTCAACGGAACAAAGTAAAGAAAAAAAATGAACAAATAAAATTATCCTGAAAAACATAAAATTATGTAAGTGCCTAAGGGTGTGTATTTTAACCAGCAGAAGTTGAGTAATTCTTGCTTAGGTTGAAACTATTTAAGGTATATTTGTAAATAGAGTTTTTAATGAAATCGTTAATTTTTTACACGGCTGTCTTCTTGACGTTAGGTTTCACAGGCCAGAACGACAATAAGATTCCATCCGCGACGGTTAAGACATTGGACGGGTCTTCTTTCAATACTTCAAAAATCTCAAATAATGGTAAACCTATAATTATGGTTTTTTGGGCAACCTGGTGTATGTCTTCTGTAAAAGAGCTTGACGCTATCTATGACTACTATTCCGATTGGCAAAAAGAAACAGGGGTAAAACTCGTTGCAGTTTCTACAGATGATACCAGGAGTACATCGAAAGTATCTACTATGGTAAAAACCAAAGGCTGGGAATATGAAATTTACATTGATCTGAACCAGGATTTTAAACGGATAATGAACGTTAACCTTTGTCCGCACACGGTTTTGATAGATAATGAGGGAAATATTGTTTGGCAATCCACTTCCTTTTTACAAGGGAGCGAAGACGAATTATTCGAAAAGGTTAAAGTGCTCGCAAGGGGTGAAAAAATTAAAACAAACTAAACTCAAATAATACCATGAAAAAAATAATCACGTTGCTATGTGCTTTAATTTGTACACGTATCTTTATTTCTGCCACAATCACTAACCCGGCTACACCTTGCGATAGTCCTCTTGTTGGCGATCATAGCGGCGCACCTGGCGAAACCAATTGTTCTGGCTGTCACTCCAGCCCGGTTAATCCCGATCTGCCAATGCTTCATTTTGAAGTTGAAAGTGGGGCCAGCCAATATAAGCCAGACAGCACGTATTTAATTCATTTAAAGATTAAAAGAAAGGGACACGATAAGTTTGGTTTCGTATGCACTTCCTTAGATCCTGGTAATATTGCTGCCGGAACCTTTAGTCTTATCAATAATGTGACTACCCGCTTGTTTACTTCCGGAGGTAGAAAATATGTTAGCCATACGCCTTGCGGCGCGGATAACCAAGACAGTATTGCCTGGACTTATCAATGGAAAGCACCATCATCGAATAAAGGAAAAATTAAGATTTACATGTCAATGCTTGTTTCTAATCATGATCAGGCTTTAACAGGCGACACCACCTACACAAGGATTCTGGAATTGGATGGACCACCGCAAAGTGTTGGCATTTTGCAACATGGTGTAAGTTCATCAAAAAGCTCCGTCGCACCCACAATATTTTCTGATGGCTTTACAATCTCGTTTGGGCAGTCAAATATTAACGAGCAAAAAACATTCAGTATCTACAATATTCAGGGTGCGCATATTTTAACGAACAGCACTGCAATGCAGAGCTATTACCAAAAAATGGATGAGAGTTTTCCTGCAGGGGTCTATTTCTTAAAGATCAATTCGACGGGTAAACAGGAGACGATAAAAGTCATTAAAATCCATTAGAACTTAAAAAGTTGCTACCTTTCTCGAAAAAATAATTTAATGGAAGAAAAATTCCAGCAGATCATAAATAACTATAAAGAAGATCCTCAAAGCGTATATAACACGTGGTTTATAAATAACGACGAACGCTTAAAAGCTTTCCGCTCGATACGGAGAGGAGTTCAGCAAGTGATCCTTGATATAAAAGAAAAAAAATTTCCCAACGATTTTAAGAATAGCTCACTGGAGTTCGTGTTATCCTGCATAGCGGAACAAAAACAGGTATTTGTTGGAGTAGCGCACCCTTTCTACTGGAAACCGAAATTAAGGATACCCGATATTTATGAGAATGAAAAGAATAAAAACGCTTTTGGACAGTTTCTCGAAAACTGTTTTGATTACAACAGGCGGGAAGAGGAAATTATTAAAGAAATTATAAAGTTAGACAGCCTCAAAATTAAAGGCCTGGGACCGGCTGTGGCCAGTATCTTGTATTTTCTGCATCCTACTATTATTCCTCCTTTTAACACAGCAATTATCAATGGGTATAATACATTATTCAGGGACAAGAAAAAGCTCGGATCATGGTCTGAATACCTGAAGCTTCGGGAAATTGTTTTAGAAACAAACGAAAAATACAAATCAGCTCTTTCCAACGATCTTGGAGCCATTTCCGGTTTGCTTTTTGAAATTGGGGCAAATAAGATAGTGATGGGGCAGGAAGCACTGCTGAATGAGGACGAGCGAAATAAATTTGAAAAGCAGGTTGAGAGACGGAGAAAAGAAATTGAATCGGAGGATGAAGAAGAGGATCTGCACACTGAAATGCAGTACCATCTTTTAAAGATCGGTCAATCATTAGGCTATGA
>CAZFCR010000188.1:0-6931 GCA_964517305.1 uncultured Akkermansia sp. | reverse complement strand
GATCAATGGTTCTGTCGGCATTTTTATTGTCTCCGCGCTCGCGGCCCAGCTCCGTTTCAATGGCGCGGATGGCCGCCAGCATTGCTTCGGGTGCCAGCGGGCTTGTTAATTTTATCACCAGGTTCAGGAACGGGTTGCGGGAATCCGATCCCCAGGGAGCCGTTTCATACAGCGAAGAACAGGCAATAACACGGCCGCATTTTTCTGAAATCGCGGTGACGGCTCGCCGCAGCAATGCCTCCCGGTGACCCATGTTTCCGCCCAAACTCAAAAACACCACATTCGTAACATCGTCAGGATCCAAGCCGTTAATATTTTTAATTTTACAGAAAATACAAATATAGGTATCCGGGCCGTTGGTATCATATCCAACCACCTGTTTGCGTAAATCAAATCTTAATATGAAACAATTTTTCGGCGCTTTTTTCGGTTCTCTGGTTGGCCTCATCGTGGCTACTTTATTAGCGGTACTCATCATCGTGGCAATGGTAAAATCAAGTATGGATTCTGCTTTTAAAGGCAATAAATCAGATCAGGCTGTTGTAGTTAAACCAAATTCTATTCTGCGCATCAAGCTCGATAACATGATCCCCGAGCGAGGTTCCCTCAATCCCATTAAAAAAATATTCGACGAGGAAACAATGGCCCTGAACTCTCTGCTTAAAAAAATTGCTTCGGCAAAATCCGATCCTGATATCAAAGGTATTTACCTCGATTTTAAAAACTTCAGACAACCGCTTTTTGCTTCGGTAACCGACATCCGCAACGCACTGGCTGATTTCCGCGGCTCAGGAAAATTTATTTACAGCTACGATGAAGATTATTCACAACAGGAGTATTACCTCGCATCGGTTGCCGATCGTGTATTTCTGAATCCCGAGGGGAATCTCACCTGGAAAGGACTGGGTATGAACATGTTGTTTTTTAAGAACACTTTTGAAAAACTCGGCATTGAAATGCAGATCTTCCGCCACGGAAAATTTAAAAGCGCCATCGAACCGCTCATCCTTGATAAAATGAGCGCGGCCAACCGCCTCCAGGCAGAAACCTATCTCAACAGCATCTGGCATTCAGTGCTCGCGGATATTTCTCAGAGCAGGAAGATCAGCGTTGATGAACTGAACCGCATGGCCAATGAACTAAGCATTCGTTTTCCTGAAGACGCGCTCGGTAGTCTCATCGATCAGACCGCTTACGAAGATGAAGTGGTGGCAGCGCTAAAGAAAAAGATCGGCGCGGCGCCGACGGATAAAATTAAATTTATTGACATAAAAAATTACGTAGCCAAACATTCGCCGGATATAAAACTCGACGCGCAGAAAATTGCGGTGATTTACGCGGATGGCGAGATCCGCAGCGGGGAAGGGCAGGAGGGTGAAGTGGGAAGCGACCGTTTTGCAAAAGCCATTCGCGAAGCCCGTCTCGATAAAAAGGTAAGTGCCATTGTGCTTCGGGTGAACTCCCCTGGCGGAAGTGCGCTTGCCAGCGAAGTGATCTGGCGCGAAGTGCTGCTGGCAAAAAAAACCAAACCGGTTGTTGTGAGCATGGGCGATCTGGCTGCGAGCGGGGGTTATTACATTGCCTGTGCAGCCGACAGAATTTTCGCGCAGCCCAATACCATCACCGGTTCTATCGGGGTGTTCGGGGTAATCCCCAACGTTTCAAAAATGCTGGAAGAAAAACTGGGCATCACAGTAGATACGGTAAATACCAACAAATACAGCGACATGCCCAACGGTCTGCGTTCTTTCTCTGACTATGAAAGGGATCATATCCAGGGCAGCGTGGAGCGGGTTTACAGCACATTTACAAAACGGGTGGCCGAAGGAAGAAACATTTCACAAGCTGAAGTGGACAGCATCGGACAGGGGCGTGTATGGTCAGGCTCTGATGCCCTAAAGATCAAACTTGTTGACGAACTCGGCGGCTTAAACGAAGCCATTGCATACGCAGCAAAAAAAGCGAACCTGAAAAATTACCGTTTGCTTGAACTGCCAAAGCAGGATGGTTTCCTCGATGAACTGCTGGGAAAACAATCCGATCTGGAAGCCCGTTTTGTGGAGAGAAACATGGGTTCGGCATACATTTACGTAAAACAGTTAAAAAGCATGGTCAACCTGAAGGGAGTACAGGCACGTTTGCCTTTTGAACTCATCCTCAACTGATCCTCTTTTTCTTTTTTAACAGCGTGTCGTAAAGTACACTCATGTCTTTGCACAGGCGGCTGTAGCTGAATTGCGCGATCACCGCTTTGCTGGCAATGCCGGCCTTTTTGTTCAGTTCATCAAAATGCTCAACAGCCTTCAGTAAGTTCGAACAGTAAGTAAGAGCGTCGTCGGCCGCGGATAACAGACCGCATTCGGGATGAAGAATATCGCGGATCCCGCCAACATCGGTGCTCACCACAAACCGCGAGGCAGCCTGGGCTTCGATCAGACTAACCGGTGTTCCTTCATTTTTTGAACTAAGGGCCACAATATCAAGTCCCGCGAGTGCCACATCCACTTCCTTGATCCAGCTGGTAAAAACAAAAAGCGCCTGTTCGCCCTGCCAGCTGAGTTGTTTCGAAACAATGTAACTTTCCAGTTGAGATCGTGTTTCTCCATCACCAATAATAAGCGCCCTTATTTTTTTATGGGTGTTCTTTTGCACATGTTCAATGGCGTCAATAAACAAAAAGTGATTTTTGATCGGCGCCAGCCGGCCAATGATGCCGATGGCAATTTCGTTGTCCTGAATGTTGTACTGGCGACGAAAATTCTTCCTTTTTATTTCCTGGTTTTCCGAAAATCTGGCCAGGTCAAAGCCCAGTGGTATCACATGCACACGCGATGCTTCACAGATCCGGTATTCGTTCACCAGCTCCTGCTTTTGTATCTCACTAATGGCCACCACAGCGTCGCTCCGGCGTGCAAGGAAACGTTCAATGTTCTTAAAGACACCGGTTACAAGTGAGCCGAAATAACCTTTAAAAACATGCCCGTGAAAAGTGTGAACAGTTACGGGTACACCGCAGCGCATGGCTGCCAGTCGCCCGATTGCACCGGCTTTGCTGGCATGGGTATGCACAATATCGGGTTTAAATGTCCTGATCATCTTTACCAGCCTGCGGTAAGCAAAATAATCCGACAGGGGATTTACACTCCTGCGCATTTCTTCCAGTACCAGCGGTTTTAAGCCAAGTGATTCGGGAATGTACAGCGAACTTTGTTCTCCGGCTTCTTCTGGTCCGCCAACAAGCAGCGTTTCAAACTCCGGCGGCATGTACCGCGAAAGATAAGATACGTTGTAAGTGATGCCGCCGAGATTAAACCGGTTAATAATACGCAGTACTTTTATCATATAATTTAAAGGATGTATTCTTTAAAGTTGTGACGCCAGTTTTCAAAAACAACGAGGGCCCATACCTGTGCGGCACTGTCACCGGGGTCCGCAGAATCCATCTTAACGAGCAATTCCCTGATGCGCTGGTGGTTAAAGATACCGGCCTCTTCTGTTTTCGTGGCATTCAGCCATTCGTTTTCAACTCTCTGCCTGAGAGGACCGTTCAGCCATTTTCTGAGAGGCAGTTCAAATCCTTTTTTGCTGCGCGAGACAATTTCTTTTGGTAACAGCTGGGCGAAATTTTCTTTCAGAATGATCTTCTGTTCACTGTAACTGATCTTTTGTTTGCGCGTTGTATTAAGCGCCAGTTCAACGATCCTGTAGTCAAGAAAAGGGTTCCTGATCTCCAGCCCGTTTTGCATACTGAACCGGTCCGCCTTCACAAGCATGTCGTCCGCCAGCACGGTTTGAATATCGAATGTATCGCCGAGTTCAAAGTTTTTTAAACTTTCCGACGTTTTAAAAAGTGAATCAAAATAAAAGGAGGTAGCACCGCTGTGCAACAGCATGGCGCATTCGGCGTGACTGCTGATGGATGCCAGGAACTTATGTTTTTCAATCTCGGGCAGTTTGGCAAGATCACTGAATTTTTTAAGTTGCCTTATCTTGTTAAAAATATAACTGTCCCTCGAACTGCGCGTACCTGAAAAAAGCGCCGACATCATGGCCGATATCAGCTTGGAATTGCGGTGCCCGCTCACAAGCAGGGCCCGGTGTTTATTGTAACCTTTAAACAGTTCGTCTGCCCCGTCGCCGCTGAGTGCCACCTTTACATGCTGGCTCGTGTATTTCGACAGCAGGTAAAAATTAAATGCGGAAGAGTCTGCAAAGGGTTCATCGATGTTGTTCAGAAAGTCATCGATGTGGGTTGTAAAGTCGTTTTCCCTGAGTTTAAAAACATGGTGACGCGAGCCAATGTGTTTCGCCACAAGTTCCGAATAATCTGATTCATCAAAATAATTTTCATCCTCAAAACCAATGCTGAAGGTGTGAAGGTCAGCATGGTGTTTTTTAGCTATCGCTGAAATGATCGAAGAATCCAGGCCTCCGCTCAAAAAAGTGCCAACGGGAACATCAGCGCGAAGTCTTATTTTTACAGCGTCTTCCAGCAGTTCGTTGATCGATGATTCGGGCGCCTGTTTTGGCGCTTCGTACCAGGTGCTGCGCCGCGTACCCGATTTGTTCGCTTCAATGCACTCGCCCGGCATCAGCCTGAAAATATTCTTAAATATGGTCTCCCTTCCGGCACAATAGTTCAGACGCAGATAAGTGTACAGCTGGTCGTGATTCAATTCCTGTTTGCCTGTCAGTGCCAGTAAAGGTTTGAGCTCTGAGGCAAAGGCAAGTTTATCATGGTCTTCGTAATAATAAAGAGGTTTTACACCAAAACGGTCGCGGGCAATCAGCAGGTTCCTGGTTTTTTCGTTATACATGGCAAATGCGAAAAAACCGTTGAGCCGGTTCAGGCACTCTTTTCCATGTTCAGCCAGCAAACGGTAAAGTACTTCTGTATCTCCGCGTGTTTTCAGATCATTCAGGCCGGCTCCAATGGTCTGGTAGTTAAAGATCTCGCCGTTAAAAACGAGGGTATGATCTGCGCCGGGGTACCTGTAAGGCTGATTACTGGCTCCGCTGGTATCAACTATCTGAAGTCGGCAGTGAAAGAGGTGCGCAAACTCGTCTGAATAAGTGTTCTCGTGATCCGGACCCCGGTGCCTCAGTAAGCTTAGGATCTTGTCGTCATCTGCCCGGGAAGTAATCTCTGACTGGTTTTTATAAAGTATACCCGCAATCCCGCACATATTTTCAGTAAATATAGTTTTTTACTGTGTCGCTAAAATATCTAAATTAGATGTCTATGTCAAAAACCGGGAAAATTATTTTTTCAGGGTTGGTACTTTTTCTTCTGCAAACTTCACTTTTCTCGCAGTTATTAAGGTTCAAACACATTACCAGTGAAGAGGGGCTGAGTACGAATTTTGTTCGTGTTATCATTCAGGATGACAAAGGGTTTATGTGGTTTGGTACGCAGGACGGACTCAACAAATACGATGGATATCAGATCCGTGTGTTTAAAACAGATCCCTCACAACCCAACAACATCGGTAATTCAGAAGTGACGGCCTTGCTTCAGGTGCGACCGGATTTTATGGTTGTAGGCACGCGTCAGGGCATCAGTTTTTTTAATCCGCTTACCGAAAAATTCACGCTCCCTGATCTGGCTTCACCTTTGTCCGCTGGGCGCATCAATGTTTTGTTCCTGGCTTCTCCGGGTAAAGTAATCATTGGAACCGACAGCGGCGGGTATGTGCTGGATGCCGGTTCTTTGAAACCAAAAAAAATAAACTTCGGTTCTGTGCACCCCAGGGTCAAAAGCATCGCGGCGGTAGACGGCGCAGTTCTCATAGGTACCGACGAAAACGGTTTATGGAAATTGCAGGGAGAAAAAGCAACGCAGTTGACCATCACCGTTACTGAAGACATCAATCTTGATGCTGAAGCCTTAAAGTCGATTACTCACATTGCACAGTACGGCGAAAAAATGTACCTCGCCACAAAAGGTTATGGTATTCTTAAAGTGGACCGTTCACTCGAGGTAATGTCTGTGATCAGTTTTAGGGAGCAAAACCCCAACTCCGATGTGGTGCGTAATTTTGCCATCAGCAACAACAAGATTTATGTGGCCTCAGCGTATGGTTTTCTGGTGTACAATCTGTTGAGCGGGGAGACCAATTTTTACACCAAACAGGAAACGCCTCTTTCTCTTAATTCCAATCCCTGCAATTGTGTTTATGTGGATGAAAGAAACAATCTGTGGGTGGGAACCGATCTGGGCGGCGTAAACATCGCTTTTGCGCGCTCGCTTAAATTTCCTCTCTCCAATTTTAATTATGAACTCTCATTTGGCAACATCTACGCGTTTTACCACGAACCTTCAAAAAATAAATTATGGCTGGGCGGTGTAAGCGTTTTTCATGAACTTGATCTGTTAACCGGACGCAGCGTCAGCCACGCGGATTTCCTGGGAAACGGAACCGTGCTCAGCATGGCAAGGGAAAGTGAAGATGTTTTCTGGCTTGGAACCTGGGGCAGCGGCATTTTCAGATACGATCTCAGAACCAGGAAAATAAAGAACATCCTGAGCAGCAAGCTGGGCGGAACCATCCTGAGCATGACCATTGCCAATGGCAATTTATATGCCGGGTCGGCCGCCGACGGATTATTTAAAATAGATCTTGTAACACACGCCGTCACCCGTTTTACGGAAGCCGATGGCTTGCCTAATTCAAGCATCAATACCATCTTCACCGATTCAAAAAACAGGGTTTGGCTGGGAACTTATGATGGCGGACTGGTGTGTATGAAGGGCTGGGATACTGAGGGCCGGCTCAGAATAGAAAAGGTATACACCAGCAAGGGCAAACCTTCTGAACTTTCGTCCAACGTGGTGTTTGGCATCAATGAAGACGCTGCCGGCCATATCTGGGCCGCTACCTCACTTGGTTTAAGCAAGTTGATGAACGACGGCAGCTTTTATAATTTCTAC
>CAZFCR010000187.1:0-6953 GCA_964517305.1 uncultured Akkermansia sp. | reverse complement strand
TTAAAAACCGGCGGCTTCAGGAAATGCGGCCGGCGGCTATGCGCAAAACGTTATGTGCCATTTAGACGACCGTAGAAATTCAATCATAAATATGAAAATCAATTTAACATTAGCTTTTTTTCTAAGTATTGCCATCTCAAACTATTATTCGCAGACAAACCTCAATGACATTCTGGACGAGTATGGAAAAAATCCGAGCCGTGCTATCGAAAAACACCTCGACAAAACTAACATCACTATTAAAGCAAAAATAGACGGAATATATTTTTCGGACTACTCGACGAGTATAAATAAAATTATAGTTCACTGTTCAAGTGACGATTTAAAAATAGATTTGGAAGACGTGAACTTGGCAGACGCAATCCAACTGAATAATCACGACAGCATAATTGTTAAGGGAATATTTTCAAGTAGACCTAAGACATCAAAAAATATTTGGTTTAGTCAAATTCTATTAAAGAAAGTTCAAGTTACTCAAATCTCGCAGGACATCAAGTGGCAGAACGAACTCAAATCCGAACACAATTGCCAGGACTGCGCAACAGACATAAAAAAATATCACGACTACATCATTGAGGACATTATAAATTCTGTCCGTTCACAAAAGAACTTTTTAAATAAACCATTGAGCTTTACAGTAACCATTTCCGAATTTCACAAAGAAAACAGGTGCTACCTCACTTAAGCCATTATAGAGACGTAGCAAAACCATAAAACATGGGTTGATTAATCAGCACTTAACGCTAAAGTATTGCACTCAGAGGGCTTGTAATAAAAACATGACCATCGTAATGTTTTATAGTAACTCCCAATGCGAACAGCCTTTGCGACACTTTGACAGCTTCGCAAGAGTCCTCAGACCATTACTGGCGGCAATTCACGTCTGTTTTCCAGCCTCCTCATCAGTTCTGCCAATTCCAAATTAGGACTCCCCATACCTAAACGATGTTGGAGGAAATCCATTTGCTTAATTGGACCGACTACGGTATTTAGTCCGGGTACAATTACAAAAGTTATACCATTCCCTATAGCTTCTTGGTAATCATCTGAGTCCTTTTCCAATTTTAAGACTGCTGTACTACCGTAAATATTCAATGCCAGAGCAACGCAATCGTGCAGGTTCATCATGGTAAGAACAATTGCTCCATCTAATCCAAAAAATTCCTCAGTTTCTTTCCGGTCACCGCCAGGTTGTATAAAGTTCGTTCCGTGAATAGAAATCCCGCGCCGCTTGGCCAGGTCCTTCGCTCACATATACTCTCTGAGAGTTTGAGCCATCTTGCTCTGGCTGAACGAAGGACCTAGAAATTTACAGCCCACGCCAAGTGCGACCTTGGCAAGAAAGCGGTTTTCGGCATCTATTGACAGCGTGTTATCACAACTATGTTCTACACCGTTGTACTTCAATAATGCTTCATGGACAGATCGTAGGTTATTGGGGATTTCTGAAAAGGTGTTGTGTGGCCGCTTCCCGTTTCCCAGGTATAGTTCGCTCCCCTGAAATGCGTGCACGAAAGAGGCCAAAATTGTTCGATGCCACGCGGGATTATTACTTCTCACAAAAATAAAGGCGTAACCCTTATCAACAGTCTTCTTGAAAGAGGGATGAGCACCCACCATTGCAGGTAAACCTTCAATCTCGGGATATGGCTGATGGAAATGATATATCCGATCGCCCGTCGGGCCCATCCAAAAATCGCAAATTCTCTCGCCATCTATTATGCCCTTTAGAATTCCCATGTATTTTAGCGGTAGTATGGCTCCCTCTGCTATGTTTGCGAAGTCCGCCGCGTGATGTGCGATTTTCATGTGAATAAGCCAGCTGCGCACAGCTGGTGCGTCGAAAAACATCCCCGCGACATTATTACAGTAAGCGCAAACATTATTAAGCACTAAAGGGTTGTCCTTTAACCGTCCGATGATCGATTCAGGAAGGATATGTTCCTCGCTCGGCTTATATTTTTCACCCGCAGCAGCTTGTTCTTCAGACGTTCGGTTGCAGTAAGCACAGTTTGTTTCCATGAAGTAAAAATAGTTTACAACGTACTAAAGTAAAGGCTTAGTGTTTTCTGTGTTAATCTGCGAACAACAAAGCCGCTACTGCGACTACAGCAGCTGCGCCAAAGAAAACACGGGCCCCGTCATCGGATTTGTTTTCGTTCGAGCAAGCTCGATTTACGTATACCTGGCAATTATAATTGAGCTCGTCGTAAGGCCTGCCACTGCGAACGTCATTCAGAGCAATCTGAATTTTACTTAGCACATCGTTAGAACACACTTTGTGATCAGTTTCACTTTTAAGCCCCTTATCGAATAATTGTTTTGTTGTAACCTCAGCGCCGCCCGCGTCAATATGATTATGCAATACTACTTCTGTCCCGTCCGATAGGATACCCAGTATCATACCCTTATGGTCTATTACATACTTCAGAATCGGATGTTGCTTTTTCCGTTTGAGCACTAAACCAGTGCGAGTTGTGAAGAATACCCGGAATACCTGACTAGGATAATAAAGGTCGACGAAAGTTCTGTAGATGAAATATTGCTGTAACATGGTGGGTCGTTTTGGTAGAATGAATGTAAAAAAAAATTACTTAAAAAGGAACTAAAAACCTCAGGTTTATTAACAACCGATGAACTAAAGACCGCAAATCAGTGATATCTCAGAATCTTCAATAAAAATCATCTCATTTTAAAACTTTTACTCACATCAATCTATAATAATCATGAGAACTTACTCAATAGAGGTTCGGCCGGCTCAAGGAGCCGTCGTTCTTCGGCGCACCTGCGATGGTGCGTTTTTGGCCGCCGTTTGGTGCTTGAATGGCGGATACTACCTGGAGATAGCGAACCTTGAAGTTGTTTTGCTTGGTCGCTGGCTTGATTATCGAGGTAAGGCAGACGAGTTTTGCCGTCCTGCTGGTGTGTCTACCCCCATGTGGGTTTAAAAGAAAAGCCCGGAGATTCCTGCGGGCTTTTTTACTTTTATAGAAGCTATCAGTCGTATCGTTTTATGAAACTGTTGATGTTTCAACCTCTTTTCGGTTTAGAATTTCATTGATGCTACTACCAAGCCGGTTTTCACCTATGTTGTCTTTTAGGTAACTATATCCGAACGTGAAAGCATCCAAGTCGAGTTCTTTTATTGCAAAAGGATGCTTGGCCATCCAATAATCAGACTCAAGAAAATTGGAAGTCGAGACGCGATTAAGCAGAATTGCGGAGACATGCGTGCGCCTTGGTCTCTGCGAATCCCAAAAAACACCGTTAGTTTCGCGTTCCAACCTGACAGATGATGCAGGATTTCGTGGGTGGAAACTAAATTTCGGGCTTCCCCAAAAGACTGACTCTGCTGATAGCTGACCAGCGGCCAAAACCTCCATGATGTTCACACAAATCAGGTACGGCTTATCAGGTTTCCCATATCGGTCAATTTTCTTTTTAAGAGCTGCCGTGACTTCTTCATGTCCATCACCCAAAAAATCGAACGGGGGGTAAGACGCGATAAAATGATGGTCGCCCTCCGGCAGCAGGTTTGAAGGAAAATAAGTCCCTTCGATTTTGAAATCGTCTGTTTCAAACAGAAAGGCCGGCTTTTCATAATCGGCGGATGCATTCATTTTCTCAGCTACATCTACCGGGTTGTATTTTTCCATATCAATCTTCAAAAAATCCAACAGGGGTTTGACGGACGGCTGGTTAACGGTTTTGAAATTAAGATCAGTTATCCAGATTAAGAACGGATGACGTGCAAGTATGTTCAAGCCATCATAAAACTGTGCGTATCGTTTCGCCGCTTTTGCTTCTTCAGTGGATAATCTAATATTCTTTGCCTCAGCGTAAAACTCGACGATTCCCTTCCGGATCAGGAAATCAGGTCGTTTTGTAGTGCAGGGCACTTCAGGATGAATAGTGATGTCACAACCATGTTGGTAGAATAGTTCATGGACGAACAATTCGTAAAAGCAGTCTTCAAATTTTTTTTCGAATGCACTCTTCAGTTCTTTCTGATGCTCTGAAGGATAATTACCGAACCACCCGTTCAGAGTTGTACGTATGAACACTGCATGTTCTGTTGCTGAACGGTCGTAATATTTAAAAGGCTCTTCAATATGTTTTGCCAGGTCTGAATCAGTTCTCGGTTTATCGTCGAATAATTGCATAATAACGTGTTTAAGTATTTGGATATCAAAGATAAACATCTACTTTTGTTTAAACCTCTACCAATGAAAAAAGCCACTCAACTCACAGCCGGTTTCCGTGATCTATCTGAGAATTTATGGAACACTTTATCATCTCTTCGTACGGCAAGCTACCCCACTGCCTATACCTATTCTATCGACTGCGATACGCTACCGGATTTTAACATAGGTGCGGGTGTTTTTGAAGATAAACAGTTCAAACCTTTTTTCACACGATTGGGTACACTTACGCATCCAGCTCTTTATTGGTTTGAAATAACTTCAGATCATACGGGCGAGAATGTATACAATATGATGAGATCATATCGTGAATCGGCGGATCGTAAGAATTTTCCCGCACTTAAAAAAAGGGTCGATTTCAACTCAAGAGTTGTCTATGTTGGAAAAATCAAGAAAAGAACTGATGGTCGCATGTTCGTGCACTTGGGTTACTATCCGGTAGTAGGAACCGCGGGATTGCAACTTGCGCATTGGGCTGTTGGAACCGGACTTAAACTTGACCTGCATATCATTGAACTTCCACTCAGCAAAGAGACGGAAAATCTTTCTGCGCTTTTTGAGCATAAGCTCGCAAGCATGCTAAAACCCCTGGCCGGTAAACATAATCTTTGAAATATGAAAAAACAGCTATTAGACCTGTATCTAAACCGACATGCTGACCTCAAATGGGTTCGTGAGCAATTTCCGAATGAGGATATGGCTGGACCGTTTCTTATGTCTCCAAGTGCAGAATATGCACTACAACCGCATCCACTGCTGATCATAGGCCAGGAGACTGGTGGATGGCATTATCACCTTGATGAGCTCGATAAGCAGATGAACGCTTATGAAACCTTCAACGTTGGAGAGCAATATTACGCCTCACCGTTCTGGAACGTTACGAGAAAGGTTGAAGCGGCTTTAGGTAACAAGCCATATACCTGCGCATGGACCAATTTGAGCAAGTATGATCTTAACGACGGACATGCTTATGGGGAATTTGAGGCAGCGATTTCGTCAGTAGATGACATTCTGCTTGGAGAAATCAACATAATCAAGCCGAAAGTTTGTGTGTTCTTTACGGGTCCGTCGATGGATACTCGCCTAAGTAAGGTTTTTAGGCAACTGCTGTTTCAGGAGATTCCCGGATTCGAGAAGAGGGAATTCGCAAAACTTTCGCATCCCGCCCTGCCTGAATGGACTTTCCGTAGTTATCATCCTAAATACCTTCGGATGCAAGGTAAGGAAGAAGCATTTATAGATTTTATTATGTCACTTAATAAAGTAATAGCATGATGTCGAGAAAGGAATACATGGAAAAAACAGGGAAACTGTTTGAACAGATTAAGCCGATAGCAAAGGAATACTATGCGGTAGCAAAGCGGCCGCTCGGCATCACTGGCGAAATTGCGGAGTACGAGGCGGCCAGGCTTCTTAAACTTTATTTGGATGTGGCGCGCACACCTGGGTACGATGCAGTTCTGAAGTCAAAGACAGGGGATCGGAAGATACAGATCAAAGGTCGGGTGGTGCATGCGGACAGTAAACGCGGGCAACGTGTCGGTTCAATTGACAGAAAAAAGCCCTGGGATGATGTGTACCTGGTATTGATGGACTCCGATTTCAACGCAACAGCTATTTATAAGGCTGACAGAGCTACCATCATTACTGAACTTGACAAAGCAGGCTCAGTAGCCCGTAACGAGCGGGGACAATTATCTGTGGAAAAGTTTAAGAGTGTGGCCGAACCATTGTATCCTAAAAGCCTTTACAACGCCTATAGAAAAAATTTAGCAAAAAATATATGACACTTGCAGAATGTGAAGACCTTGTCCGGAGAGCTCGACCCTACGTTGCGCAACAGACGCGGCATCGCGGAATTCAATACACTTTCACTGAGATATTACCGATCACAATAAATCGAGAAAACGACGATAAGCCGAACTATCGAGTCGCTGGACGTTTAAGGTCACAGAGACACGGAAGCATCAGGCTTGCGCTAAGTACGATCCTGGCATATTTTGATGGACGGCGTTAACAGCTATCCACATCGTATCCAGGAAGCTGTAAGTTTCCACAGAAAAAAGATAGGAGTATGATCTTTTCATTAAAACCCACCTCCTCTTCATTTTCACGAAGTAAATTACTGAGATGGCCTAAGAATTCAGCCTCTTCCTCTTTCTTAAGTACTTTGCCTTCATATAGATTAAGCAACCCATCATAAAGGAAGGACTTTCCTTCTCCTAATTTTAAAGGGATTATTTCCATTTATTTATCTGTTTTTGACTTAAACTTAGGGTTCGGTTGGCCGGCGGTTGGCCTTGTTCCTCCTTTTTTTGCACCTGCAGTAACGCCAACGGTGGTGGCCGCCTTTTCATCCGAACCGGCATCGTTAACCATTTGGTTCAGTTCCACATCCTCAAGGGGGTCGCCCACCAACTGCGCTTTAGACCTATCTTTTAGCTTTTTCGGATTTAGGTCCACAAGTGGTGCGGCCTCGCGTAGTGAGCTTTCCGTAATGACAGGGAGGTCAATGTTGCGTATTTCCTCGAGGACCATCCGGCGTAACGGCTTCTTAAATTCGAGTTCATTCATGGGCTTTTCTTTTTAAATAGAACTCGAGTATACTTTTAATCTGATGGCCAAATAGCTGTTTTGTTGAAAAAAAAGAGCACATCAAAACGAAATCACTTGCATTATGCAAAGATTTCGGATTTGGATATACTCTGTCATACGTTTTTCATCAGGCTTCAAAAATCATATAAGCTCTAT
>CAZFCR010000186.1:3993-7004 GCA_964517305.1 uncultured Akkermansia sp. | reverse complement strand
ATACAGTAAAAACGAGCAGCGTTAAACTTACTACGGCCAAAGCAGCGGGACCTTTTGTAAGCACGGCCATTCCAAGAAAAATACCGCCTGTAACAGCGCCCAGCAATTCGCGTTTGCCCGTGGGATTATTAAGGATGCGGATGCACTGGTAAACGGCCAGAAGGATAAACAGATTAAACCAGGGATCGATGAGGCCGGATTTAAAATAAAGGTGAGGCAGCAGCGTAGCGGCGTATATGAAGGTCCAGGTGAGCCCGAACTGGGGGGAATGAAAGCGGCGACCGATGTTGTAAAGACAAACGAGCGTGGCGATGCTGCAAATGGCATTGGGGAGACGTGCGGCAAATTCGTTGATGCCAAAAATGTTCATGGAGATGGCCTGCATCCATATGAACACCGGTGGTTTTTCCCAGAATGGCCGGTAGTTGAGCTGCACGTTGGAATAGTCTCCCGAAATAACCATTTCGCGCGCGCATTCCGCAAAGTTCACTTCGTCCCAGTCAAACAGCGGACAGTTACCAATAAAAGGAATAAAAACCAGGCCAGCGATCAGCGCGATCAGAAAAGTGAGCAGGCCCTTATTGCTGAACAAAAAACTCATGCTTTTTTTAAATCCAGCAGTGGTTTATTGAGTTTGCTGAATTTGTCGTTGTTCATGAATACAAAATACCAGAGCGCGCTGAATGCCACACCAATCATGCTGCCTGCGGTGATGTCAACCAGCCAGTGCTGCGAGAGGTAAACGCGGCTGAAAGATGTTAAAAGGGCCAGGATAAAAAAGGAGATCTGTAAAAACCGGTTGGAACTTGCGAAAACCAGACACATCAGGATGGCGAATGCCTGCGTGGCATGGCCACTCGGGAAACTGTTGTGAATATACAGTTCTACATCTTCAACCAGTTTTAATTCGCGTTTTTCAATCCACTGGAAAATAAAAGAGGGCCGGTTAACATCCTCAAAGATCAATCGTTTTAAAATAGTGGCCACAAGAGCCGCACTCAGAAAGGAAACCGCAGCATATACACCCAGTCTCACATTAAGAAAAAGAATAACCAGTAAAATAAATACAGCGAGTGCGCCGTCGCCGAGGTAAGTGATGTAATAAAAAAAGGCATTCAGGTATTTGTTGCCTACATACTGGTTGATGTAAAGATGAATGCTGTATTTTTCGTAAGAGAAAATAAAATACAGCGAAACTGCAAGAAGAATAAAATAACGCGAGAGAACAAGGCTGTTTTTTCTGATGAAGTCCTTCATATTTGGTCGTTGGTTTTGGCCTCGTTCCAGTATCCGTCGAGTTCATCGAGTTTACAGTCGGCAATTTGTTTTCCCTGTTCTTTCACGCGTTGTTCCATGTGGGTAAAACGTTTGATGAATTTCTGGTTGGTTTGTTCCAATGCGTCTTCGGGATTGATGTTGACAAAACGCGCGTAATTGATGAGCGAAAAAAGGATGTCACCAAATTCTTTTTCCGCGTTTTTCTGATTTTTATTCCTGATCTCGGTTTCAAATTCAGACAGTTCTTCTTTTACTTTTTCAAACACTTGTCCGGGTTCTTCCCAGTCGAAACCAACAGCCCGTGCTTTTTCCTGGATGCGATAGGCTTTGAGCAGCGCCGGCATGCTGTTTGGAACGCCGCTCATCACGGTTTTATTGCCACCTTTTTCCTTTTGTTTAAGCTGTTCCCAGTTTTGTTTTACCTGCTCTTCGTTTTCGGCTACAGTGTCGCCGTATATGTGCGGGTGCCTGAAGATGAGTTTTTCGCAGAGGCTGTCGATCACATCCTTGATGTTAAATGCCTGTGTTTCACTTGCAATGCGCGAATAAAAAACAATGTGGAGCAGAATATCGCCGAGTTCTTTTTTGATCTCATTGAGATCATTTTTAAGAATGGCATCGCTGAGTTCAAAGGTCTCTTCAATGGTCAGGTGCCTGATGCTCTCAATGGTTTGTTTTTTGTCCCAGGGGCATTGCTCCCTCAACTCATCCATGATCTTCAGCAACTTTAAAAAAGAGCCCGCGCGTTCATCCATTCCGGCAAATTTAATAATTAAAGCTTTTAAAATTTTTACCGGGAAAAGATCGATCCTCTCTTTTTTTTATTTATTTTAGCATCTTGTTTATTTTGCGTCGTTTCCATACTATTTTCTGCTTATTGGCCGTATTGGTTTCCAGCGCACAGAACGGCGTAACCGGCCATCCGCAGTGGCAGATCAAACCTGTTTTTAATCAGGGATTTATTCTTGTTCACCGCATCAGTATCGGACACCTCGTTAAAGGTTATCCCGCCATTTATGAGTTTAATATTTCAAAACCTACGCTCGGCAATAAAATATGGCACCTTGAAAACAATAAACCTGATCTTGGCGTAACGCTGCAATGTATGGATTTTAAAAACCCTTCGCAGCTGGGCTACGCTTACACAATTGCGCCGTATATAGAAATTCCTTTAAACGTAAACGAAAAAAGGTCGCGGGTGATCATGCGGCTCAGCTGGGGCGCCAGTTACATCACCAAATGGTTTGATATTCAGAAAAATCATAAAAACATCGCCATTGGCAGCCGTGTAAATTGTTTTGCACAGTTCAAATGGTTCTGGCATCTGCCGCTGAACAATAATCTCCGCTTTGAACCAGGATTCGCATTTACACACGTCAGCAACGGACGCGCAAAAAATCCAAATCTTGGTCTTAACGTGGTAAGTGTGAACGCGGGACTGAATTATCTTATTCCAAACGCCAGAAAGATCACGGTTACTCAGATAGACTCCAATACACGGGCACGATCGCGGAACGAACTGCTGCTGGTAGCCGCCATGGGCTTTAATCAAAGGATGATCAATACACCCCATCTGAAAACATATTTGTTGTCACTCGCATGGCAGCGCAACGTGCGCAATACTCATAAGTTCAGCCTTGGACTGGATGTTTTCAGGGATGAAAATTATGTGATGGATTATGAAAAGGAGATGAATGAGACGGCTGGTCCGGTTAAAGGTACAAGGGCTGCGG
>CAZFCR010000186.1:0-3983 GCA_964517305.1 uncultured Akkermansia sp. | reverse complement strand
GGATATTCCTACAATGTTGGCAGGGTGAGTTTTCCGCTTGAGCTGGGTTATTATGTTTATCAGAAGGTGAATCGCGATGCTGTGATCGTAAGCCGGGTGGGCGTGCGTTATTACATGGCCAATAACCTGGTAGCGCATTTTGGATTAAGAACTCATTTCGCAGTTGCTTATAATTTTGAATTTGGACTGGGCTACCGCTTTGGTTTAAGATGATGCGCCTGATCACATACTCAGTGTTGGTTTTTTTATTGCTGTCATGCAGGAAGGAAAATGCTACCGATTGTTTTAAATCGAACGGCGCTGAAAATTCTCAAATCCGTTATCCTGGTAGGTTCACAGAGGTGGTGGTGTTTGATAAATTTGATGTTCACATCAGCCAGGGCAGTGAGATGAGCGTTGAATTAGTGGGAGGACAGAATTTGTTCGGGAACATTGTTACACGGATGGATGGTGAGCAACTGATCATTGAAAACCTGAACAAATGTAATTTTGTTCGCGGGTATAAAAAACAGATGCGCATTAACATCACCCTCCCTTATTTGCGCAAGGCGAGTAACAACAGTGTGGGTCCGTTGTACATCCGTGATTTCACCCAGGACACTCTATTGGTACGCGCCGAGAGTTCGGGCGACATCAGGGTGAGTGGCGACTTTAAAGAGATACGCACAAGTTCTCATGGCAACGGAGATATTTACCTGAGCGGCTCAAGCAACACGCTTTTTGTATATGCTTACGGTACCAATTTTCTGAATGCGGAGCAACTGACAGTGCGTAATTATGCCTTTGTGGAAACATTCAGTATTGGCGACTGCAGTATTAACGCCGAACAATTAAAACTGTTTGAGTACAACATCTGGCGCGAAGGCAATATCTATTACAAAGGCAGGCCTCCGCAGGTAAATGATTTCAGTACCGGCGAAGGCAGCGGAAAAGCAATCCCGCTTGACTGATCTCAGTTATCAATGAACCTGTCCTTCAGCTGGTGTTCGGTGTTGATGATGTGTGTAATAAAATTGAGCAGGTTGAGCAGGTACAGTTGCTGATTTTTGGATGAGATGAGCCTGAATTTTTCGGGATGCGTTAACTGGAGCGCAGAAGCCACACTATATACATTGAGCCGCGCAACCGTTTCGTAATCCACCAGTTTGTTCTGAACAGTGCTGAAATAATGGACAGTCGCATCCTGGAGATTGTTCAGCAATACCTTCTGACCGGCCGGCAGGTATTCAATCATGCCTGCGCCGTAAAGTTTTGGTTTTAAAATCTCTGAATATTCCAGCATCCTGAACAAACGGGTTCCTTCAACAAGGATATCCATGCTGCCGTTCTCGTAGGTTTTTAAAATGCGGTTGATCTTTACTTCGCAGCCATATTTATGCACTTTACCTTTTTCAAGATAAGGGATGCCAAACGAAGCATCGTTGTCAAGACACTCTTCTATCAGCTGCCTGTACCTGTCTTCAAAAATATAAAGTTTGGTGGTCTCTCCCGGAAAGAGAACCATGTTAAGGGGGAACATCGGAATGGTGATCTGCTGCGTTTTCATGATCGTGGTTTTTAATCCTGCAAAAACTGTGCTAAAACCCGGAGCCTTTGATTTTATTGGCTTTTAGCGCAATGCCGGCCTTTATTATACCATACGCATGGAATGGCAAAAAGTTGGGTCCGCTTTCTGATTATAACTCCGCAATGAGTGAACAGGGCGGCCCACTGATTAAATTCCCGGTCGCTGCTTATTGTACAATGCCCAGTTTTTTAGCTATTGCAGCAGGAATCGCTTTTTTATGCAGCATGATGCTGGTGGTTTTATACAGCATGTAACTTTCGCTGGCGTAAAAATAACCGTCGCACTGGTTCACTTTTGTGCCCCAGCTGTTCTTTACAAGGTAATAAGGTGTGCCCAGCTGATCATTGGCAAGTCCTACCACATGCATGCCGTGGTCGTCCTGCGTTTCATAATTGTCGAAGGCTTTCTGGCGCAACTCCTGTGTGATGGCGAGTTGTTTTGTTGGTTTAAGGGCCAGGCTTTTGCGTTCTTCATCACTCATTTCCTCAAATGGTTTTTCAGGAACAATGGCCAGGGCATCGTTGCGCATAAATCCTTTTTCGCTCACATCGGCTCCCCAGGCAAATGTATAACCGCTGTTGATCGCGTGTTTCATCACTTCGCCGAATTCGTTCAGGGGCAGATTGTAAGTGGTTTGCCAGTTCCAGTTATCAGGAATTTCCAGTACAAATGACTCGTAAAAAGGATGGTGATTAAACGAGGTAAGAAAAACATAATCATCAGGATTGATGCCGGTGGCTTCGGCATAAGTGCGCGGCGTGTATTTTTTGCCTTTGTAATCGAACTCAGCGGGCACTGTTCCTAAAAATTCATCGCACACGGCGTTAACCGAGTTATGAAGGAACGCGAGGTCTAAGCTCTGGGTTTCATCGAGCGAAGCGGGCTGCAGAATGTTCTTTAAAGTAGTTTCCAGCCATTTGTGGTTGTGCGGCGTTAAACGGTTCTTTTTTCCTGTGTAAGCATCTTCAGGCATGAGGCCGTATTTTCTGATCACGGCAACTACATCAGGGAAACCACCGCCTTCTCCAAAATTGGTGCGGCCGTGCATCCGCACATAATTTACGGCTTTCATCGGGTATACCTGTCTCACCACAAACATCTCGCTGAGGTTGTAGTCTTTTCCTTTGCCCATCCTGATCATCTCACTTTCAAAAAAAGAAAGTGATGAAAACGACCAGCAGGTACTCGTGCGGTCCTGGCTCTGCACCGGGGTCGATTCCAGGTCTTTCACCATCGTAAAACGGTATTCGCTGTCTTTACGGTTCGATTTCTGCTGCGCGTTGATGCTTAAACAAACAGCGGTAAAAATAATAAGCAGGTTATTTTTCATGTGTTTCCTGTGATTTGATGAGTTGTGACAAATATCTGATTTCGAAAATGGTAAACAAAATATAGTGCGGAATGAAATGGAGAGAGAACCCCGCGAACTGTGTTTCAAATTGCAGCGCGTAAATCAGGGTGGCAACCAGCGATAACAGGAGTCGCACCACAATGCCCGCCAGCAACAGACCAGTAAATTCTGCCGAACGGCGCAGCAGGTAATAAACCAGGTTAAAAATGCCGCAAAGCAGTGTGTAATAAATTAACGACCAGAGCCAGTGTTCGTTGGCAAAAGCGGGATACTGATTAAGCGCAATCGAATAAATGGTGGCCAGGAAAGCCGGAAATATAAGGGCAAGCAGGTACCGCTTCAGCATGTTATTGTTTTTCTTTGGGCCTGATAAAGTCTTTTAAAACAAGGTACAACGCGATGCCTATGCCCAGAAGGCTGAGAACAATCGTAAAAACCGGAGTGCTGTTCTGGTAATGTCTGTCGAGCCGGTCGCCGCCCCATGCTGAAAGGCCGATGATCAGGCCCATCTGGATGGCGAGGTTGGTGTACTTTAAAAATTGTTTAGGCTGTTTTTGCTGCATCGATTGCTTCAGCAGGTTGGAGCATGTTTTTTACCTTGGCACCCATGGTGCAGGTGCCGGTGAAGAGGGCGCCCGGCTCTATGGCCAGTTTACCTGTAATAATATCACCATTGATACGGGCCGAACTTTTAAGCGACAAAATTTCTGTTACATTAACCTTTCCTTTTACTTCACCGCTGATGTCAGCGCTGGCACTGCTGATGTTGCCTTCCACCATGCCGTTTGGACCCAGTACAAATTTACCCGCGATTACAATGTTTCCGGAAAGGTGACCATCAATGCGTACATCTCCTGCTGAGGTGATGTCACCCGTTATTTTTGTACCCCCACCGATCAGGTTCACTGAACTGGCGTCCACGGGTTGATTTTTGTTTGAGCTTTTTCCTAACATGGCTTTTGTTCTTGTGTGTTGTAATAAGCAAAGTTAAAATTATTTTTGATTTTCAGCCTGTTTTCAGGGCGAAAAAGAGGCCATGTGCCCTTATGTTGCCGTGACTACTGG
>CAZFCR010000185.1:0-7011 GCA_964517305.1 uncultured Akkermansia sp. | reverse complement strand
CTGGGCCGAAACTGCTTTTAATGAAAAAGTATTTTTAAATCCCGGATGGTAATAATCCATCTTTAAAAACACTTCAAATACATCGAGTATTTTGTATTTGATTGTTTCAAGTTGTTGTGTCAGATCCGGAAATTTTTTAATGAGTTTATCAATGGCTCCTGCTTCCATGGTGCGGTCGTAAACCACAATGGTGCTGAACTTTTCAGAAAGCCTGATGAGATGCCGCGCAAAGTTCTCACGGTCATCACCATTGTTTTCCGTGAAATAAGCGGTGTGTGCGGTGCCATCGAAAAAACTGACCAGGAAAGGGATCTGCTCAAAAGGCGAGGTGCCCTGAAGTTGCGGAATGGCCGGACTCCAGATCTCCATGTCCATAGCGCCCACAGGTTCTTTCAGCGAAGAGAGAAAACGGGAAATGTGCTGAAGGTTGACAATGGGTTCATTCAGAATAAAGGCGTTTTTTATCTTCACCAGGGCTTCGGTTTTCAGAATTTCATCGGGCACCTGTTCAATGGTTTTCATGCCGACGTGGTGCAGTTCAAACAAAGTGCCTTTGTCTACCGAGGGCAGGTTAAACACACTCTGGTCGTGAACGGTGTCTTTCCAGCAAACGCCGAAATAATCACACTGGTAAGGTTTAAAACACTGCCGGCCAATGGGAATGTTGGGAATCGCGTCGGTTTCGAGTACCCTCAGTGCTGAAGCAGCCTGGAACCTGAAATAAGCGGCGTTCTCCACCGCCTTTTGTTTTACGCTTCGTTTTTTAAATAATTTTTTCGGATCTATTGGTCCGCTCAGAACATAGTCTGCCGAAATGGTGACCAGGAAAAGATCTTCGAGAGCAGGCAGACAATTACTGATCACATAATACTGAAGGCAGGCATCTTTAAGATAAGTTTCAGAAACCTTTACCGAACTTTTAATCTCGTAAGCATTGTACTTCTGCCCGTCGAAACAAAGAATGTCCACCATCACCAGCACTTCCCGATAAATAAAAGCGGCTTCATAGATCACCGCGGTGCCTTTTCTGATCAGTTGCTGGGTGAGCTTCACAGCCTGTTCTGTGTTTTCGCTCAGCTGTGATACATCGGTGCCTCCAGGAAAAAGTTGTTGTGCGAAGCGTCCCACATCGTGACCTCTGTTAAAAGTAAGTTGTTTGTCGGTTTCGGTCTTATCCCGTAAATACGGGTGGTTCTTATAAAAAAAGAAAGCTTTTGGACACTGTTCAAATTTTAAAAAGGAGGATTTACTGATGGAATAACGTACTGAGCCCAAGTTTGTTTTTGAGTGGCTAATTTAAAAATTTTGATTTAAATCACAGCCTCTTCTAAAACCTGCGCCGATCTTAAGTTTTAGACGAATCGTTTTTTAATTATCAAACATTGTTTACCTTTAATGACTTAAATTTTTACTTATGTCAACAACTCCCGAAGGCCGCCAGATCATATTCAGCATGGTGAATGTGTCAAAAATTCACCCACCTCAGAAACAGGTGCTTAAAGATATTTACATTTCATTTTATTACGGCGCCAAAATCGGCGTGCTGGGTTTAAACGGATCCGGTAAATCCACCCTGCTGCGCATCATGGCGGGTATGGACAAGGATTATATCGGGGAGATCCACCAGAGTCCAGGTTATAGCATTGGGATGCTTGAACAGGAGCCCAAGCTGGATGAAAATAAAACCGTGATCGAAATTGTACGGGAAGGCGTGCAGAAACAGGTTGATATTCTGAACGAATTTGAAGAGGTGAACGCGAAGTTTGGTGATGAAGAGATCCTCAACGATCCGGATAAAATGGATAAACTCATTAACCGCCAGGCCCAGTTACAGGAACTGATCGATCAGCAGGACCTCTGGAACCTCGATAACAGGCTGGAAAGGTCGATGGACGCGCTGCGTTGTCCTGAACCGGACGCGCTGGTGAAAGTGCTTTCGGGTGGTGAGCGCCGCCGTGTGGCCCTGTGCCGTTTGTTATTACAGGAACCGGACATTCTCCTGCTCGATGAGCCTACCAATCACCTCGACGCGGAGAGCGTTGACTGGCTCGAACAACATTTAAAACAATACAAGGGAACCATTATCGCTGTAACCCACGACAGGTACTTCCTTGATAACGTGGCAGGCTGGATCCTTGAACTCGACCGTGGCGAAGGCATTCCATGGAAGGGCAATTACAGCAGCTGGCTCGAACAAAAAGGCGCACGTTTAAAACAGGAAGAAAAAACAGAAAGCAAACGTCAGAAAACCCTCGCGCGCGAGCTCGACTGGATCAGGCAGGGTGTGAAGGGCAGAGGTGTGAAACAAAAAGCCAGGCTCAACAACTACGAAAAGATGATGGGTGAAGACGTTAAGTCAAAAGAAGAAAACCTGGAGATCTTTATTCCGAACGGTCCACGTTTGGGTAACGAGGTAATTGAAGCCGAAAACGTTTCCAAAGCTTATGGCAACAGACTTCTTTATGAAAATCTTAATTTTAAACTGCCGCCTGCGGGGATCGTTGGTATCATTGGCCCTAACGGTGGCGGTAAAACCACTTTGTTCCGTATGATCATTGGTGAAGAAAAACCAACGAGCGGTGATTTTAAAGTAGGCCCTACAGTGAAGATTTCTTATGTGGATCAGAACCACAAAGAACTCGATCCCAATAAAACAGTATACGACGTGATCAGCGGCGGTCTTGATAACATTAACCTTGGCGGAAAAGCCATGAACTCACGCGCTT
This sequence comes from uncultured Akkermansia sp., assembly GCA_964517305.1. Lineage (GTDB taxonomy): Bacteria > Bacteroidota > Bacteroidia > B-17B0 > Aurantibacillaceae > Aurantibacillus. Next base: position 4,285 of record CAZFCR010000185.1, on the reverse strand, counting down.
ATATTTCCCGTTTTAATTTCGCGGGCAGCGATCAGGGAAAAAAAGTCAGCGTTTTATCGGGTGGAGAACGTAACCGTTTGCACCTGGCCATGGCGTTAAAAGAAGAAGGCAACGTGTTGTTGCTCGATGAGCCTACCAACGACCTGGACGTGAATACACTCCGTGCCCTGGAAGAAGGTTTGCAGAATTTTGCCGGTTGTGCCGTGATCATCAGCCACGACAGGTGGTTCCTCGACCGGGTGTGTACGCACATTCTGGCTTTTGAGGGCGACAGCAGCGTTTACTGGTTCGAAGGTGGTTACAGCGAGTACGAAGAGAACCGTAAAAAACGCATGGGCAATGTAGAACCTAAACGCCCGCGTTATAAAAAACTGGCCGTTTAAGCAGATACTGGTTTAAAGGTATTGATGTACTTTGTGTGGAGATTTCGGCTAAATAACACCTGGCCCGGGATTTTCAAAATAATTATTACATTTAACAACATCTAGAAAAAAAATTTATGATCCATTTTAATTCTTCTAAAATCCTGATCCCGGTTGATTTCAGTGAAACATCAATGCTGGCGATCAAACACGCGGCTTACATCGCTCAAAAATCAAATGGTCACCTTTACCTGCTTCACGTTGTGAACGCCCATTTTATGGCCCAGAACATGTTCATCCCTATCGTAAAGCTCGATCAGGGACAGGTTGAGAACAAAGCCTCAGAAAAACTGAGCCAGCTGGCCGATGAGATCAGGAAAGAATACAACGTTAACATCGATACCATCATCCGTAGCGGATCGCCAAGTTCAGAAGTTCACAAAGTGGCCAGCGAAATCGCCGCTTCCATGATCATTATGGGTACACATGGTTATTCACCTATACAGGAGATCATGATCGGCAGCGTGGCACTTAAAGTGCTTACAAAGTCCAACGCGCCAACCATGGTCATGACCAATGAAGCCACGCATTCGGGTTACAATAAAATTATTTTACCAATAGATAATACCGTTAATTCAAGACAGAAAGTAAATTTTACGCTTGAGTTTGCCAAAAAATTCGGTGCAACTGTTTATGCCGTTGCCTTGCTGGCCTCCGATGAGGAGTCAGACAAACCTGCTCTCGAGCTGGTATTGCACCAGATTCAGACACTTGCCAAAGAAAAAGCAGTGGCCTTCCATTCAGATATCCTGATGAATGTAAAAAACCGTGCAACCGCCACAGTTAATTATATTGAAAAGAACGAGGGTGACCTCGTGATCATCATGACAGACCAGGATGCTGAACTCAGTGGGTTTTTCCTCGGACCTTATTCTCAGCAGATCATCCACCTGAGCAAAGTACCGGTAATTGCCATTAAACCAAAAGACCTGTTTGTCGACAGTGTGTCCTATCTGCCAGGCACAAGCGGCATTTAATACTGAAGCCTCCCTTAACGGAGGCTTTTTTTAGCGATTTATATCATGATTACAGAAACAGAACTGCGCATCGACTGGGCGGAACTTGACCTTTTTGGTCACGTTAACAATGTGGCTTTTTTCAGGTACATACAGGCGGCGCGCCTCGAATTCTGCGAACGGGCAGGACTCGGCACGCTGAATGAACCGGGTACCCTTAGTTTTATGGTGGCCGCCAGCCAGTGCAATTTTATGAGACCCTTGTTTTATCCTGGAACCGTGCGGGTGCGCGTGAGTTGTGCCTGGACGAAAAATACAAGTTTTCAGCTGAGCTACGAGTTGTTTGATAAAACAGACAACAAAGTTGCGGAAGCCGCGGATGTATTGGTACTCTATGATTATCAGCAGCAGGCCAAAGCCATTATTCAGCCCGGCCTAAAGAAAAAATTAATGGAAACCTGAAGTCCGCTGCTAACCGTCCATGCGATACAATTCATAAATTGTTAAAAAATACGGAACGGGTTTTCTGATTATTAAAGGTCTTACCCTACCTTTGCGCACACAAAATTTAGATTTATGCAAAACAAAGCAGAACACATCACTTGTCTTATCATTGGTTCAGGTCCCGCAGGTTACACCGCCGCGATATACGCGGCAAGGGCCGACCTGAAACCTGTGGTTTACACCGGTTTAACTCCCGGGGGGCAATTGACTGAAACGACCGAGGTGGATAACTTTCCTGGATACCCTAAAGGCATTACCGGTCCAGTTCTGATGGAAGATCTGAAAGCGCAGGCCGAACGTTTCGGCACACAGGTGCGGTTTGGCATGGTAACAAAAGCCGATCTGAATGCCACACCAAAAAGATTGTGGGTGGATGACACCACTGAAATTACCGCAGATACAGTGATCATTTCAACGGGCGCCAGCGCCAAATGGCTGGGTCTTGAAAATGAAACCCGATTAAGGATGAATGCCGGTGGTGTGAGTGCCTGCGCGGTATGCGATGGTTTTTTCTTTAAAGGGCAGGATGTGGCCATTGTAGGAGCAGGCGATACAGCCGCCGAAGAAGCTACCTATTTATCCAAACTTTGTAAAAAAGTATACATGATCGTTCGCCGCGACGAAATGCGCGCGAGCAAAGCCATGCAGCACCGCGTAACCAATACGCCAAACATTGAAGTGCTCTGGAATACAGAAACAGACGATATTATTGGCAAAGAAACCGTTGAAGCAGTGGTGGTAAAAAATAACCAGACCGGTGAAAAACGCACACTGGATGTAACGGGTTTTTTTGTGGCCATTGGTCATAAACCAAATACCGATATTTTTAAAGGTCAGCTCGACATGGACGAACTGGGTTATCTGCAGATTGTACCTGGAAGCACCAAAACCAACATTCCGGGTGTTTTTGCGGTGGGCGATTGCGCGGATAAAACCTATCGCCAGGCAGTTACGGCAGCAGGCAGCGGGTGCATGGGCGCACTTGACGCCGAAAGATATCTTGCCGCATCAGAAATTCACTAAAATTACAAACGGACCTTTAGCACTTGATAATGACTTTTAGTTTCCCTTCTGATAAATGAGTACGGACTACCTGATAAGTGACGTACGAAGGGAACTGACCGAATCTAAAAAAAAGGTATCTGAGTTCCTTAAATTTAAACGGGCCGCGCAGCGTGACGGTCTTTCGGGCGAAAGCGCGGAAGAGATCCGACGCCGGGCGTTTGAGGCTGTTGATTATCTGTTTGATGATGAAACAGGCGCCGACGAAAACGAAAATACCTCTTCCAAAAAAAGCTAAATTTCGTTTTAACGGTACGGTTTGCCCCAGATATATTTCTTAAGTTTATGTAATGCTTATTTGATTACATGAAGAAACTCCTTTTTCTCTTAATTTGTTTTCCTTTTTTTCTTTCTTCCCAGGCTTCCAAGAAATACCCGGGTCTTTTGTGGAAAATCACCGGCAAAGGTTTAAAAAAACCATCCTTCCTTTATGGCACGATGCATGTGAGCAACCGCGTGGCTTATCATTTGTCGGAAGAATTTTTTGATGCCCTCCGTTCGGTGGATGTTGTTGGCCTTGAAACCAATCCTGCAGAATGGCTTGCCAACATGGAGCTTACCGGCGAGCTGTCCGAGCTTACACAGATGCGGCAAAGCAGTTACGACAAAGATTTTTACAGAGGCGCCTTCGCAGTGTCCTTTCCCGAAAAAAGAATGCTGCAGAGCATACTCAGTTACGACCCCGATATTATTAACGGATTACTTTACCGGCAGAACAATTCGCGCGAAAATTTTGAGGAAAACACCTACATCGACCTGTTCATTTATCAGTCGGCCGCCAAACTAAATAAAAAAGTGATCAGCCTCGAAGATTTTACACAGGCCGAGATCAAAGCCCGTTTGTCTGCACTGCCTGACGAAGAGAAAGACCGGAACAACAATGGCAGGAATTCTTTTTATTCGAGCGTACAGAAAATTGAGGACGCTTACCGTGATGGTGACCTTGATCTGATCGACAGTCTGAGCAAACTCACCAGCAGCCGCAACATGCAAAAATACCTGATCAACGACAGGAACGTGTTTTTTGTGCAGACGATGGATTCGGTATTGCGGTCATCCAGCATTTTTGCCGGCGTTGGCGCTGCGCATCTGGCGGGCGCTGAAGGCGTGATAGAATTGCTGCGGACAAAAGGTTATGTGGTGGAACCGGTGATCACGCGTGTGACGCGTAAAAGCAATGCTGAGCGCGACGCCCTTGATAAAAAGATAAAACCCGTTGTTTTCAGCAGGCAGTTTGCATCCGACTCTCTTTTTTCAATCGATCTTCCCGGAAAATTATACCCTATCGTTAACACGGGTAACCTGCGATACGACATTCATGCCGACATGGCCAACGGCAGC
>CAZFCR010000184.1:0-7019 GCA_964517305.1 uncultured Akkermansia sp. | reverse complement strand
GTTTTTGTTTCTGTGGCTGCGGGGATGTTCCAGTTTATCAGGGAAGGTTAAGGCGAGGTGGCGATCAAAAAAAAAAAGTGCTGGCCAAACTTTTGATGTCGGATTTAAACTGTATCCTTTTTCTGCCTGCTCGTCAGTTGAAACACGGATATAAACAATTGCTTTTCTTCTCATACTATGCCGCTAATTTTTCCTGTTCATTATTTCGATTCAATGAAATTATTTTTGCCTCCATGTGTCTTTTCAAATATGCCCTATAATCAATTTCAACCAGGTTCAATAGAAGATTAATGATCTCCTTAACTTCTACATCTGAACACTCACTTTCGTTCAACGTCAAAAACCGTCTGCAATCCTCGATTGTTACTTCTGGCTTCACAAAAACAAAAAACTCTTTCTCTTTTTCTTTCATACGAATATACGGTTTTGTCTCGGTTTATGTATTGATTATCAATGCGTTAATACATTGAAAGATTCTTAAAATCAAAGGTAACGATGCTAAAACTTGCGCTGACCGGAATTGACCAGACTTTGGTTATTGCTTCTCGAATATTTTCAAAATCGACCAAGTTTGGCCGGGAAAGTCCTAAGTTTCTTATGAAGTTCGTTTTAACATGGGGCCGAATCTTTTCAGATTGACCTAGAATTAGTTTTTAATGCATATGGTAATACCTAAGATTTGTGTTCGATAGCCTTAGTAACGAATGCAAAAGGTGCAAACCAGAATCAAGATTAATGCATACCCATGACAACTTTGTTGAGGAGTAATTAGACACAATTGAAATACATTGCTTTCAAATCGGGAGGGTTTGAAAAACGTGAAAAAAAAAGTTAAGGAGGGTTAAGGAGCGATTACGGAGAAGTTAAGGAACGGCGATAAAGATAAAGGAGCGATTAGGGAGGGATTGCGGAGATATTGGAATTTTTGATTTTATCGGGGAAAACAAAAGGGATTTGATACAATACAAGGACGAATTCTTACACAAACAAAGATTTTTTGTTTAAAGAATGTGTTTTTATACTTTTAGACAAGTATAGACAAGTCCACACACATCTAATCTGTACAAAACATGGGAAAAAAGTTGACGTTAGCCGGCATTTTAAAAGATGCACGTGAAAAAAAGGGTTTGTTATTAAGACAGGTAGCCGCAATGATCGATGCGGATACGGCTTTGATAAGCAAATTTGAAAAGAATGAGAGGAAACCTACGAAGGAGCAGGTTTTTAAGCTGGCCAAAGTTTTAGACATTGAAGAGGAAAGGCTCTTTACTTTATTTCTCAGTGAAAGATTGATCCAGGAACTAAGAACAGAGGTTTATGCGGAACAGGCGTTGAAGATCGCCCAGAAAAAAATTAAAGAGTTACATAAAAAATAAGATTTGATCATCATTATATGAACGACACACTGGAACTGGAAAAAACTCTCTGGCAGGCTGCTGACAAACTCCGCAATAATATGGATGCCGCGGAATACAAGCACGTGGTCCTCGGATTGATTTTTCTTAAATACATTTCCGATGCCTTCGATGAGTTATATCAGAAGCTAGAAGCTGAAAAAAAACAAACCGGGGCCGATCCTGAGGACAAAGATGAATACACTGCCGAAAGGGTCTTTTACGTTCCGCCGTCAGCACGCTGGTCATGGTTACAAAAACGCGCTAAATTACCTACAATTGGTAAGGATATAGATGAGGCGATGGATGCGATAGAGAAAGACAATCCGACACTAAAAGGAGTTCTCCCGAAAGATTACGCTCGACCTGCACTTGACAAACAACGCCTTGGGGAATTAATTGATTTGATTGGATCAATAACATTAAGTAAAGGCGGCAATGGAAAAGGAAAAGATGTTTTAGGTTTTGTATTTGAATATTTCCTTGGACAATTTGCCGATGCTGAAGGAAAAAAAGGTGGACAGTTTTATACTCCACAAAGTATTGTAAAGATCCTGGTTGATATGCTGGCACCCTTACCGGAGAGTCGTGTATATGATGGTGCATGTGGAAGTGGTGGCATGTTTGTACAAAGCGAACGCTTCATTGAGATGCACGAACACCGCAAAGGAAAAATTTCCATTTTTGGACAGGAGAGTAACCCTACAACATACAAACTGGCGAAAATGAATTTAGCTATTCGAGGCATTGATGCAAAGATTGAATTGGGCGACACCTTGATGAACGACAAATTTCCTGAACTGAAAGTGGATTATGTCATTGCCAATCCGCCTTTTAACGTAAGTGATTACAATATCAACAAAGCTGAAACGCATAAATGGAAGTACGGTATTCCACCAACGGGAAACGCCAATTACGCATGGTTACAGCTTTTCATTAGTAAGCTGGCACCATACGGCACAGCAGGGGTGGTCTTAGCAAATGGAAGTATGAGCAGTGATATTGCCACCGAAGGCCAAATACGAAAAGAGCTGATTGAAAATGATTTAGTGGACTGTATGGTGTCTTTGCCCTCGCAATTGTTTTACAATACTCAAATTCCTGCTTGTCTTTGGTTTCTTGCTCGCCACAAAACGAATGGTAAATTCCGCAACCGCAGCAACGAAATTCTATTTATTGATGCCCGGGAATTAGGAACGATGATAAGCCGGAAGCAAAAAGAACTCACCGACCAGGATATTGCTAAAATTTCGGGAACCTACCACAACTGGAGAGGTAAAAAATTTAAAGAGAGCTACAAAGATATCCCGGGCTTTTGCAAATCGGCAAACATACAGGAGATACGCAAGAACAACTATATTCTTACTCCGGGCAGATACATTGATTTTAAAGCGGCCGAAGAAGATGGACAAGCTTTTGAAGATAAGATGCAGCAATTAACTGCTCTATTAAAAGCCCAAATGCAAAAGGCACAGAACCTGGACAAACAAATTAAGCTCAATTTGAAAAAAATAGGTTATGAGTTATAAATATCAGGATAGAATAGTTGCGTTTATTGATATCCTGGGATTTGCAGGTAAAATCGTCAAATCCAAAACTGACCCAAGTTCTTTGAACAGGCTTTGCGAAGCGGTCTATTCCATTCAAGATTATATCAGAGAAGCACAGCAGGATTTTGATCTTCCTGAAACAAGTAACGTAACTCAATTTAGCGATTCAATAGTTATCAGTCTAAAGATGGAAGACAGTTATCAAATGTTAGCTGTCTTCCAGCTGCTTAAAAAAATACAAGTGAATCTTATTCGGGAAAATATACTTATGCGAGGCGGTATTGTAAAAGGAGAATTGATACATACTAAAGAATTACTGCTTGGCCCAGGTCTCGTTAATGCATATTATCTTGAGTCCAAATGCGCTCAGTATCCTCGTATTGTGATTGAGCCTCGCGTATTATGGCAATTTGCCCGATTGAAAGGCGACAAAAAGAAATTAAGATTGAAGGATTACGATTACCATAAAACTTTCAAAGCCGATGTCGACGGAACCTCATACATAGACTATTTTAATGATATAGGTGAGTATTTGAATAACGGAAATGAAGAACTGTATTTCCGAGATTTATGTGAATTGATTCGAGTAAATATTGACAGCGAGGACATAAGTACCAGAATAAAGTATTTGTGGATGCGAGAAAAGTTAAAACAGTCTGAATATTTCGAGAGATATAAAAAAATATACCAAGAAATAATGCGCAAGCGCAAGAAATCTAAATGAGCTACAAACTAAAAACACTAATCGTTTTTGACACCAACTCTTTACGCAGCACAGAGGCTGGTGAAGTGGCTTATAGTTTCTTTGCCTTTGGCAGACCATTCCAGGTGATTGAAAAGTTTATTGTTGATAAAAACCTCACACAAGATATCCATTTGGCGATTCCAAACTGGGCAATTGAAGAGTTGAAAGACCAAAAGCATCGCCAATACAAAACCGACATCGTTGAATTTCAGAAACTGGCAAAACGGCTTTCAGGTCTTCCGCATATACCTGAGATTACTTTACCTGAAGAAGAATTTGACTGTGCCACTTATGTACATGGAAAAGCACTCGAATATCTTGCTACTAAGCAGCTGAAACTGTTAGAGATTAAAGAAGAAATAGCCAGCGCTGTTTTGCAAAGTATGATGAGCAGGGTGATGAAAGACGAAAACAGAAAAAAGCCATTTGCGCATTCCGGCAAGTACAAGGACGCTGGTTTTAAAGACAATGTAGTTTGGGAAAGTTTAATGCACTTTGATGGTGTTATCGACTACGATAAAATAATTTTTGTTTCAAAAGATGGCGATTACAAAAACTGCGAAGTGGAGTTTAAAGCAAAATGGGATCGGTACATAAATATTTTACAGGATGAGAACAATGTTTTGGTAGAAATTCAAAAAGACTACGATCTATACATTCGGGAACGAGAGATTTATGATTATAGCCAGTCTGATTATTTCAAAGATTATTTAGCGGATTATTTGAAAGAGATGACCGAAATAGTTATTGAAGACACAAAATTTAAAATAGAGAATTTTAAAATTACAGATGCATGCATCAATGTAAATCGTATCCCACCTAATGAATACATGATAGAAAGTCTTTATGTTGATTCTCAAGTTATTATTTATTATACTGACAATGGGGTAAAAAGGGAACAGGTCATCACGGCCACAACATCTTTTTCTGATGAAGAAAGTAAAGAAATCATTGAAACATTTTATGATATAGAATTACTATGAGTGAATGGACAACATATAAACTTGGTGAGATTAGCGATGATATTGCAATGGGTCCATTTGGTTCAAACCTTAAGGTTGACAACTTTATTTCTGAAGGTGTTCCTGTAATCAGAGGAATGAACCTGCATGAAGGTGGTTTCAATAAAAGTACTTTCGCATTCGTGTCAGAAGAAAAGGCAAACTCATTAAAAAGATGCTTAGCATACCCTGATGATTTAGTATTTACTCATCGAGGAACTTTAGGTCAAGTAGGTATAATTCCAAACATTGGTTTTGAAAAATATTTGGTATCACAAAGCCAAATGCGACTATCTGTCAATAAAGCTAAACTTAATCCAAGATATCTCTATTATTTCTTTAAAAGTCCATTGGGTCAAAAAGAATTATTGAGAAACTCTTCACAAGTTGGTGTACCTGCAATCGCAAACCCAACTAAATCATTAAAAGAAGTTGAAATAACGATACCGAATTTAGGACTGCAATCGGAAATTGTTCATATCCTATCCTCCCTTGACGACAAAATAGAACTCAATCTGCAAATGAACCAAACACTGGAAGGGATGGCACAAGCTATTTTCAAAGAATGGTGCTGTGCAGAGCCAGGAAATATACCCAACGGGTGGGCAGTAAAAAAACTAGATGAACTTGCAGAAGTGACGTCAAGCAAGAGAATATTTATGGAAGAATATGTTAAAATTGGAATTCCTTTTTACCGAGGAAAAGAAGTTACGCAGTTATCAAAAGGTGAAGAAATCAGTACCGAGTTGTTCATTACAGAAGAAAAATACGGTGATATAAAGTTGAAATTTGGTGTGCCAATAATTGGAGATATCTTAATTACATCAGTAGGTACAATAGGTTCGGTGTGGCTAGTTGATAATAATAATCCTTTCTATTTTAAAGATGGAAACGTAACATGGGTCAAAAATTATAAAACAAACATTACAGGTGAATTCGTTTTTCAATGGCTTCAAACGAAGGGAGCAATGGACCAGATAAAATCCCTAACAATTGGAAGTACACAACAAGCCCTAACAATATCTGCCTTAAAAAATCTTAATATACTCATACCTGATATAAATATCGTATCTCAAATAATGCCCCAATTGAGAGACATAAATTCAAAAAGAATAAGCAATCTGAGTCAGACTCGTACTTTAACACAAATCAGAGACAGTCTATTACCAAAATTAATAACGGGCAAAATTGAAATACAGGCATGAACAGCATCAGCGAAAACGAAATAGAAGAAATCGCTATTGGCTACCTGCAAGGCTTGGGATATAAATACCTGAACGGTTTAGTAATTTCACCAGATGGTGAGCACCCAGAACGACAGTACAATGAAGTGGCGCTTGTTACCCGTTTGCGTGATGCCATTGATAAGCTCAATCCTTCGCTTTCGCAGGAGGCCAAAGAAGATGCTTTGAAAAAGGTGCTTCGCACTGAAAGTCCCAACGCGTTAATCAACAACGAAAACTTTCACAAATGCCTGACCGAAGGCGTAGATGTAGAAGTTAGAACCGCAGACGGCATCCGTGGGGAGAAAGTCTACATTGCAGACTTCAGCCAACCTGACAACAACGAATTTTTAGCGGTCAATCAATTTACTATTATTGAGGGTAACCAAAACAAACGTCCTGATATTATTTTATTTGTTAACGGTTTGCCTTTGGTGGTAATAGAACTGAAAAACGCAGTGGATGAAAATGCCACTATTAAATCAGCATTCAATCAACTACAAACCTACAAACAAACCATTCCATCGCTTTTTACTTTCAATGAATTAATGATTGTAAGCGATGGTTGGGATGCTCTGTGCGGAACGGTAACGAGTGATTTCGGCAGGTTCATGAGTTGGAAAACAAAAGACGGAAAAACCACGGCGGACACATTGCAACCGCAAATGGAAGTGATGTTTTCTGGAATGTTGAGTAAACAGACATTGTTGGACTTGATTCGCCACTTTATTGTTTTTGAAAAGAGCAAAGACAAAACGCTGAAAAAAGTAGCGGCATATCATCAATACTATGCCGTAAACAAAGCCGTAACCACCACACAAACCGCAGCAGCCGAAACAGGTGACCGCAGAGCAGGTGTAGTGTGGCACACGCAAGGCAGCGGCAAAAGTTTGAGCATGGTATTTTACACCGGTAAACTGGTATTGGCTTTGGAGAATCCAACGATTGTAGTGCTTACCGACCGGAACGATTTGGATGATCAATTATATGAGACATTCGCCAACTGTCAGCAGCTGCTTCGACAAGAACCGCAACAAGCAGAAGACAGAAGACATTTGAGAACACTATTAGCTGTCGCTTCTGGAGGTATTGTATTTACTACAATC
>CAZFCR010000183.1:0-7054 GCA_964517305.1 uncultured Akkermansia sp. | reverse complement strand
AGGCACAGGTGCTTGATGACATGGATCTTGAAAAAGAACGCGGCATCACCATCAAGAGCCACGCCATCCAGATGGAATACACTTACAAAGGCGAAAAGTATGTGCTGAATTTAATTGACACGCCGGGTCACGTGGATTTCAGTTACGAGGTATCGCGTTCTATCGCGGCCTGTGAAGGCGCGCTGCTGATCGTTGATGCGGCTCAGGGCATCCAGGCACAAACCATCTCCAATTTATACCTTGCACTTGAACACGATCTTACCATCATTCCAATTTTAAATAAAATGGATCTGCCAAGCGCAGAGCCTGAAATGGTAACCGACCAGATCGTGGACCTGATTGGCTGCGACAGGAGCGATGTGATTCCCGCCAGTGGTAAAACAGGCATGGGCATTGAAGAAATACTCGCGGCGATCATTGAACGTGTTTCAGCTCCGGTGGGAGATCCGAAGGCACCGCTGCAGGCGCTCATCTTCGATTCTGTGTTTAACTCGTTCCGGGGCATCATCGCGTATTTTAAGATCACCAACGGTACCGTTAAAAAAGGCGAGAAGGTAAAATTCGTGAATACCGGCGCCACTTACAACGCCGATGAGATCGGTGTTCTTAAACTCAAACAGGAACCGCGTCAGCAACTGAGCGCGGGTGATGTGGGGTATATCATTTCTGGTATCAAAGAAGCAAGAGAAGTAAAAGTAGGAGATACCATCACCCATTTTGACCGTCCCTGCGAAAAAGGCATTGAAGGATTTGAAGACGTGAAACCCATGGTATTTGCGGGAATTTATCCTGTAGACACCGAAGACTTTGAAGAGCTCCGTTACAGCATGGAAAAACTTCAGCTCAATGATGCTTCCCTCACCTGGGAACCTGAAAGCTCTGCGGCTCTTGGTTTTGGTTTCCGTTGTGGTTTTCTTGGTATGCTGCACATGGAGATCATCCAGGAACGACTGGAGCGTGAGTTTAACATGACCGTGATCACAACGGTTCCCAACGTATCTTACCTCGCGCATAAAACCGACGGAGAAGTGGTGGTGGTGAACAACCCGAGCGATTTGCCGGATCCGGGACGGATTGATTACATCGAAGAACCTTACATCAAAGCCAATGTGATCACCAAATCTGAATTTATTGGTCCTGTGATGAGCCTGTGTATTGAAAAACGCGGACAGATCGTGAACCAGAATTATTTAACCGCAGACCGTGTGGAACTTGTATTTGAGATGCCACTCGGAGAAGTGGTGTTCGACTTTTTTGACCGTTTAAAATCCATTTCAAAAGGTTACGCTTCGTTTGATTACCATCCTATCGGCATGAAACAATCGGACCTTGCCAAACTCGATATATTATTGAACGGCGAGCCGGTGGACGCTTTATCGGCCCTGATCCACAGAAGCAACGCCTACGATTTTGGTAAAAAGATCTGTGAAAAATTAAAAGAACTGATTCCGCGTCAGCAATTCGAAATTCCTATCCAGGCGGCCATCGGCGCCAAGATCATTGCCCGCGAAACCATCCGTGCCATTCGTAAGGATGTAACCGCGAAATGTTACGGGGGCGACATCAGCCGTAAACGCAAACTTCTTGAAAAACAGAAAGAAGGTAAAAAACGCATGAAACAGGTGGGCAATGTGGAGATCCCGCAAAGCGCGTTCATGGCGGTTTTGAAGCTGAATGATTAGAAATCTGCGACGATTTAATTCTTTGTTTGAGTTATTCTGATACAAGTGAATCGCCGATCAGGTAGGCTACTGCGTAATTGAGGCTGTCGACTCTTTTTCTTTCTTCAGAAGAAAGTTCCTTTTTTGAATAAGCCGTGTAATCGGTATAGAACATAAATTCGATGGGATGTTTTACATTCAGTACAACAGTTTTGGCCGGCATCATACCATTTAGATTTTTATAAAAAGAAGTTTCAGGATTTGTTTTGGGCGGGTTTAAACCAAAACCAGTGCGTTCGTAACAGTAACGGATCGGAAGCACGATGATGGCCGCCAGCACCAGATAAGAAAATGTTTTCATCACCGGGTTAAGTGGCCTTTTCAGATACTCATCTTTGAGAAAAAAGAAAAAATCGGCGGTGATCATGAATAAGGCGGGACTGATGAAAAGAATGTAGCCTTGCAGTTTCATTTTCGCGAATGAGAAAATGATTATTGGCACAAAGATCCATACACATAAAGCCCACAATTTGAAATCGGATTTCTTTTTGAGAAAACGAAATACCAGAAATGCAAGAGGTAAATATATTACCTCTGAGTAACTGATTCTGATCTTGTTAAAATAGAAAAGGAAACCTTCGTCATCTACGTGGCCCTCCAGTTCCTTAACAAAGTGAAGCCAGTTGTAATAGCTTTCCCAGCTAGCCTCTTTATAGAAGTGTAAATTGATAAAAATCTGCCATGGTAACGCGATACACAAAGCGATAGTAAAAGCGATAGATATATATTTAATTATTTGTGCACGAGACGCTTTGGCATCTAACAGAAGAAAAAAATGAATTGGCAATACAATTAGCGAAGGAAGCCACTTTGTAAGGAGAGCCAGGCCAATGAAGCAGCCGACAATCAGAGCGCTTGAAACCGTTTTTTGTTTAGCGTTGTAGAAAGCGAATAATATCGCTAAAGAGATAAGAACCTGAAAAAAAGTGTCATAGTGATCAGTCGTTACCCGGCCACTCGCCATCTCGATAATTAAACCATTAATTGAGTAAAAAAAGGCCGAAAGAAGCGCCGTTTCAACCCTGAAAAACAGCCTTCCCAAAAGAAAAACAATAACAATGCCTAATGACGATAAAAGAATAGAAGGAAGACGGAGGCTAAATTCACTTGCGCCAAGAATCCGAAAGCTGCAAGCAATAGTCCACAAAGGTAAGGGGGGTTTGTGAAGCCAAATGTGATTACTATACCATTGCTTATAGTCATAATCTAAGACGGGTGTTTTGTAAAGTGTAGGTTTTAATGGGTGCTCCATGGTGTTTTTTCCAACTAATGCATGAAAGCGCTCGTCCCATTTGTGGAGACACTTGTCCTGACTGAGACGAACTCTCAGAATTAATCCGACCACAACGATTAACACCAGAATAAGGATTTGTCTCAAACTCATCTTTTTTTACTGATTGGCTCTTAAACGGTCCGTAATAATTTTCCCCTTTGTAGACACTTGAATGTATACGTCCTGACTTGTTGTGTTGGTGAACAACACTTCGCCTGAACGCGAAAAGTAAAATTCCTTAATTATTTGATTTGATAAATTCATAAAAGTGACGCGTGTTGGGTCTTTTGAATCAGAGCCCAGCACCCGGACATAAAAACACCTCGTTCCGGGCAAAACAGAGACAGTATTAAAATCTTTTTTTACATATTTTTTCGGCGCGTTTTTTAGTTTTCTTCTGTTCACGCTCGCTGACATAACAGCGCCGGTGTCGGCTGCTTCACAAAATGAATCAGCGTTTTGATACAATTTCACGTCAGAGTTGTTTAGTGCATATACTCGCACGTAATCAACAATAAATTTATTAGGAAAAGGTGTGGCCTGGTTGGCGCCTGGTTTAAAAGGGCCATCATTTTTTGCCACACCGGTTCCAATAACCAGATTCATTGGAATATTGATTTGCTGATTTGAGCGAGCAATAATTTTGCCGTTAAGAAACCAGGTTATTCCTTCTGGATCCCAATGCCCGCTAACAATGTTTTCTGATGAAAAAAGACTTTCATTGGTTTTTATCCAATGACCCCATCCTTTTCTATAGTTCAAAAATTTCCGATAGTCTGAGCAACCAGAAGGACAATGCACGTTGACATGAAGACTATTTTCTCTTTCTCCTTTTAATTCAAAAAAATCTATTTCGTAGTTAGGGTTTCCTCCATATAGCCAGAAAGCCGGCCATATTCCCTGGCCTCGAACACCTTTGAACTTTATCTCAAAATATCCATACTGAAACGTTCGCTTGGACCAGATCAAAGCTGTTGAATAGACAAATCTATGTTTGCCTCCTTCCTCAACTTTTATTTCATGCTTTTCTAAAAATGAAGTGTCTTTTAAATACTGTGGAATGCCAATCAAGCTGTCTATTTTCTCAACAACCATTTCAAGTTTTCCATTCTCGAAAATGAAGTTTTTATCAAAAACAACGTTATCCTGCAAAATCAAACTTCTTCCCCAGGGGAACCCTATTTGCCACTTTGAAGTCTCGATAGGACCTTGATTAAAGTCGTCACCAAACTCGTAATTGAATTTAAGAACCGTATCAGTGGAAATCTGCCAAAGAAATTGCGGAGTAACCCTCGCCGCCAAAAGCATAAAAAAGAGAAAAAGTTTATTCATTTGAGGTTCCGATAATATGCTTTAAATTAGATTTCATGAAAGTGTTTAAATGTACAAACTATTAATACTTGTTTTATTTGTTATCCTCAGAATATCCTCGAACGCGCAGGATATTTGTTCGGGAAAAAAAGTTCTCGTGACCACAGATGGTGTGTGCCCGTCAGACAGGATGGAACTTGTATTTGAAGATCATTTTGACGGGAATAGTCTGGATAAGTCGAAATGGAAATTTGTGCAGCCATGGGCAAATCACAGCTCAAAAGGGTTTATACACTCCCTGGAGTACCAAACGGATGGACTTAATTATGTCTGGGATAATGGCGTTTTGAAACTTGAAGTGAGGAAAGAAAAATATTATGCAAAGGCGATCCAATATTGGGACAGCACAGAATTGTTGGCCGATGGCCTTCCTAATCTGAGATGGTGGGATTATACAGCTGGCATGATATACTCGCAGGAGAGTTTCGGATTTGGCAAATACGAGATTCGGTGCAAAATCCCAAAAGGCAAAGGGTTTTGGTCGGTTTTTTGGTTGTTTGGCGCGCAAAACGATGAAATTGACGTGTTTGAATTCTGGAACGAAGAAAATGTTTTTGGTAAATACGATCCTGATAAATCAAGTTCTGATTGTCACATGACCGTTCACGCAAACGATAAAATGTGCATGGATCATCACAGAGGAGTTGACTTTTCAAAGGACTTTCATACCTTTTCTGTTGTCTGGTCGAACAATAAAATGGAATGGTATGTGGATGATGTGTTGAGACGAACTATCTACAAGTTTTATACATTACAGGGACAGCCAATCGATTGTCACAATATTCGGGAAGACAACCTATATATTCTGAACAGAACATATCCAATGAATAATTTAAATATTGGAGTAAGTCTCGGTATTCAGGCTGGAAAGAACGCACCAGATGAGAATACGGTTTTCCCTGCTTATATCGAGGTGGATTACGTAAAGTATTGGCGTTTCCTCTAGTTATTGGTTTTTTGCTTTGATTATTTTTTTAAAAATCGCGCCCCCCTCATATCCTATCTCCATTAAATAAACACCTCCTTCTAATCCTTGTAACGGCACCTGTACGGGTGTGCTGGCTTCAATTATTGTTTTGACCAATACACCAAACACGTTAAATAATCGGATTGTGATGCGCAACGGGTGTTGCGACCGAACGGTTGCAAAAGCTCCGGCGGGATTTGGAAAAACCGTGAATTTATTTTCAGTTCTTTTCCAGTAACGCACATAATCAACTTCAAAGGTGGAAGGAAAAGGTGTTGAGTCATCGACCGGCAACGAGGCCCCGGGCCCGTTCTCCGACATCAAAGCCATGTTGAAAATGATGTGCATCGGTTCAACAGGATAGGATTTTAATTCATAATAAACGCCATGGTCAATCTCGTCATTACAGCGAAGGGCATGTCCGCCTGCCGTGATCACACGCGGTGTAATACGAACAAGTTCGTCATCTATCAAAAACGAAATTTGTTCGGGCTCAAAAATGCATGTAAACAAGTGCCATTCAGCCAGGTCGTAACCCGTGTACGAAAGACTGCAACCGTTAGACTTTCCGTTGTTTTCAAAGTCATGACCGATGCTTGTTACCAGTTTGCCTGTGCCTGCGTAGCTGTCAAACACATCTATTTCATTCCATCTTTCGCCTCCAAAGGTCCAGAACGCGGGCCAGAACCCATTGCCCCTTGGCATACGGCAGCGGATCTCATATTTTCCGTGAAAATAAGTTTTTTTCGACCACAAGGCAGACGAGGTATAATAAAAGGTGCGGCGATTGGGTAACCCGTCCGGCAATATTTCATCATCCGCCCTCCAGTTCACGGCCCGCGCAACAATGGTTTCTTTTTTAGCGATGATCCTGCAAATGCCTCCTGTGAACTCGAGATTATTTAAAGTGTTTAACTCTACACGGCCGCTGTTATTAAGTCCACCCTGACCTGCCATTACCAATTGCCATTTTGTTTTGTCCAGGGAGTCGTTTTCGAAATTGTCTTCGAAAACCAATTCAAAAGGATTTGTATTGCACGAATAATACTGAGCAAGAATTACCCCGCTTTTCTCACAGTCGCACGCTCCTATTGATCCGAGGTAGGCGTCGAGAAGAAATGGAATGCCACCTCCATGCACACACGAAGCGGGTCTTAATTGCGCATTGGTTGCGCCGGCCAGTAGCAGGAAAAAGAAGAGTATCTTTTGCTTCGGAGATAAGCGCATAATATAAAGATAAATATTTCGCGGATGTGTAAAACGTATCTAAGCCTGTTAAAGTTGCCAGGGTACTCCCCGGCAAAAAAGTTTATCTTTGTTTATACCATCGTCTCTAAAAATGTTACGGCGCATTATTTTCCTGTTGTTACTTCTAAATACGGGGTTAATGTACTCCCAGGTCTGCCATGGTAAAAAAGTATTGCTTACAGCTGATGGCGCTTGTCCTCCGCAAACAATGGAACTGGTTTTTGAAGACAATTTTGACGGGCCGTTCGATCTGTCGAAATGGATGTACACACAGCCCTGGGGCAATCATAGTCAAAATGGATTTGATTATTCGGTAGAGTATTTTACTGACGGTCTTAATTACGAATTTGTCGACGGCAATCTGAATCTTGTGGCTAAGGAGGAAAAGTTTTACGCTAAGGCTATCGGGTATGAAGATAGCGCCTTTATGCTCAGAGACGGGCTTCCCAATCTTCGCTGGTGGGACTATACTTC
>CAZFCR010000182.1:0-7066 GCA_964517305.1 uncultured Akkermansia sp. | reverse complement strand
GCAAACACAAAGCGCGTGACTCAGACAACTGGGAGTGTGCGCCGGAGATCACACTCGATTGGAAAGAATCGGCGAGGGTAGTGATTGAAAAATACGTGAATGAAATTCCCGGATCGTTTGCCGAGGAAAAAGAATACTCCATAGCATGGCATTACCGCGGTGTTGAAAATTTTGACGAGGAGAGCGTTAAACTGGCCCTGTCAAGGGAACTGCTGATGCTGAACATGCAGGATGATTTTGACATTCTGCATGGCAATAAAGTGGTGGAGATCAAAAGCACCTATACCAGCAAGGGCAGATTCATTAACCGTTTTCTTAAAAACAAAGACTACGATTTTGTGCTGGCCATTGGCGATGACCTTACCGATGAGGACATGTTTAAGGTGCTTAAAGAAAAACATCATTACACCATTAAAGTAGGAATGGGAGGTACCGCGGCGCGTTACAATGTGATCGGCGTAAACAATGTGCTCTCTTTTCTTGATCAGATGAGCAGTTACCGCGATCCTGTGTTCAGATAAGTTGGTACCGCTTAATGATTTGTGTCCGGCGTATGTCAGACGCGGCATCTGCCTCGCAGCGGGTTGAGAACGACCTGCAGTTCACGCTTTCACAAAAAAACACAAACAAATACCGCACATATCTAAGGCTGCGAAGAGTATGTGCCTTGTGTAATAAATTACCCGGAAATAAATTTTTGCTTGTTTTTTCCTGTTCAGAGTCCGTGTGGATTGCATGGTATATGTTTTGCTTTTAAGGAGGAAAAACAGATAGAACATGAAAAAGACAGTATTTATTATGACGCTTGGTCTCGGTGTACTCGGATTAAACAGCTACGGCCAGACGAAAAGTAACCAGAAAGAAACAGGAAAGAGCAAAAACAGCCAGACAGAGGTATCGGCTTCATCGTCAGATTCAAGTCTGACGTTTATGGACAGGTACTACAAGATCAAAGACAGCTACAAAAACATTCCTGAGGCATACGGTCCTTTTGCTTCTTCGAGCCATTCTCTTGATGAATTTATTAAAAGGTACTACGCTTTTAAAGAATCTTATCCAACCATCGGACGTTTTGCGCCACAATTTGCTGGCAGCAAATGCACTCAGC
Organism: uncultured Akkermansia sp.; assembly: GCA_964517305.1. GTDB lineage: Bacteria > Bacteroidota > Bacteroidia > B-17B0 > Aurantibacillaceae > Aurantibacillus. The sequence goes on along the minus strand of CAZFCR010000182.1, from coordinate 5,958 downwards.
AGGAATTTGAATCACGTTATTACGAGATCAAAAAGGTATACCCTGAAATGGTGGATGCCCATGGTGATTACGCCGCAAGCAAATGGAACATGAAAGATTTTGTGACCCGTTACCATGAAATCAAAGCTTCGTACCCGAAAATGAGCAAGAGTCATGGTGCTTACGCAGCAAGCAATCAGAGACTGGAAGAATTCGTAAAACGTTTCCACGCGATTAAAGAATCTTATCCTAAAAACGAAGAAGTTCACAATCAGTACGCAGGCAGTTTTCAGCCACTTGAAAAAGGCAGCATGAATGTGGGATCAAAATAGTTCTCAGAACAAGTCGGAAAGGGAGGCACGCTTAGGGGTGCCTCTTTTTTTTTAGTTCAATTTTTCAGCGGGAAGTAATTCCCATTTAAACGATGTAAACGCCCCTGCTGACGAATTTGAGGCAGGGCAGCCATCCCCGGTGCTAATTTTAAAGCGGGAAGCAAAAACTATCATCAAATGAAAACAAGTACTATTCTATTATTAGTGTGTTCTCTTTCTTTTTTCAGCCTGAACGCGGGGAAAGCAAAGGACTTCGAAAAAAAATTAGACAGGGCGGAAGTACTGTTTAAAAACGGGAATTTTTCAGACGCTCTGAAGATGTACCTTGATCTATATTCAGTGGATTCGACCAACGCCAACGTTTGTTATAAGATCGGCGTGTGTTACATGAAGGCGGGTAAAGGCAACGATCCTAAAAAAGCGGCGGTATACCTTGAAAAATCAGTGAAAGGAGCGCACAAGCTTTATGATGAAAACGACAGGAAAGAAAAACGTGCACCACTGAGTTCGTACAAACTGCTTGCGGAAGCTTATCACCTGAATTACGATTTTGACAAAGCGATCAACACTTACAAACAATATCAGAAAGCGGCCAGACTTGACCGTAAATCGGAAAAAGACATAACACGCCGGATCAGTATGTGCGAAACCGGGAAAGAACTGATGGCGCATCCGGCTGATGTAAAAATTGTCAACCTCGGAAAGACGATCAATTCAACTTATCCCGATTATTCACCGCGACTTTCTGCGGACCAGTCAACAATGATCTACACCTCGCGCAGGCCTGAGAACACAGGTGGCAAAACCTATGACGGGGGTCAGTATTTTGAAGACATTTACATCGCAACACGGAAAGACGGTCAATGGCAAAGCACCAACATTGGCTGGCCGATTAACACGGTTGGCAATGAAGCGGCGATTGGCATTTCTGCCGATGGCCAGGAAATTCTGATCTACAAGGATGACATGGGCGATGGTAATATTTATTCCAGTCGTCTTGATGGCGATAAATGGAGCACGCCTGCCAAATTAAATTCCAACATCAACAGTCAGTACTGGGAGCCGAGTGCTTTTCTTTCTGCCGATGGCAACACTTTGTTTTTTGTGAGCGACCGTCCCGGTGGTTTTGGCGGAACCGACATTTACAAATCAACACGCACTCCCGGCGGTGATTGGGGCAAAGCTGAAAATCTTGGTCCAACCATCAACAGTCCGTTCGATGAACACAGTCCTTACATTCACCCCGACGGTGTGACCCTGTTCTTCAGTTCAAAAGGTCACAAAACAATGGGCGGTTACGATGTGTTTTTCAGCCACACCCTTCTTTCGGATGATAAGATCTGGATTGAACCGACAAATGTGGGTTATCCTATCAATACTCCTGGCGACGATGCGTTTTACATGGTATCCACCGACAAACAGAGCGCTTATTATTCATCGTTGCGCCCTGATGCAGTGGGAGAAAAAGACATTTATATGGTTACTTTTCCTGATGCACCTGATGTGCCGCTTGCCCTTCAGAAAGGCATGGTGCTCGATTCGAATAACAAGGCCGCGAAAAACGTGATCATTACCGTTACCAATAACGAGACCAACCAGGTGGAAGGAGTTTACCGCGCCAATACAAAAACCGGTCAGTACCTGTTTGTATTAACACCGGGCAAGAGCCACAACATTTCTTACGAAGCCGATGGCCGCCTCTTTTATACTGAAAACCGTTACGTTCCGGCTACCAATAAATACACCGAAACACAACAAAATATAAAGTTGTCGGATCTCGCGGCCGGTTCCAAAGTAACGCTTAACAATATCTTTTTTGATTTTGATCAGACCACCCTCAAACCCAATTCCATGACCGAATTGAACCGCATGGCCAGCTTCCTCAAAAAAAATCCGAAGGTTGCAGTGGAAGTGAGTGGATACGCCGATTCGCGGGGCAGTGATGCGTACAACCGTAAATTGTCTGAAGAAAGGGCGCAGGCGGTTGTGGAGTACCTCGCGTCGCAGGGAATTGACCGTCAACGCATGAAAGCCACGGGTAATGGCGTGTCGGATGAAACCCTGACTGCCAATGTATCTGATAAAACCGGAAGGCAGTCGGATCGCCGGGTAGAATTAAAAATAGTAAAAGTCCGATAATAGTTCATAAATTTATTAACGCTAAAACCAATATAAATCAAAACAACATCTATGAAAAAATCATTAAGTCTCATTGCAGCCGTTTGTCTGCTGCTTGCATCGTGTAAACAGGACGAACTCGACAGGTCGAATCAGCAGAACGATTCACTTGTTACCGTGCTCAAAGCGCGGGAAGCCAGTCTCAATGAGCGCGAGCAGTCGCTGAACGAATTTATTGATTCTTTTAATGAAGTGGAACGCAACCTCGATTGCGTGGCCGTAAGGCAGCACCTCATCTACTCAAGTGCAGATCAGACCAAAGGAGAACTTAAAGGTGGACAGAAGGACAAGATCAACGCGCAGATCAACGCCATTAACGATCTGATGGACCAGAACCGCAAGACCATTGCTAACCTTCAGCGCAAGCTGAGGAACTCGGGCAGCAAAAACAAAAAATTAGAGGAAACCATTGCCACTCTTACCAATCAGCTGGCTCAGAAGGATTCTGAACTCGCAGCTTTGAATGAAAAGCTCGCCGCGCTGAACCTCCAGGTAACGCAATTACAAACCTCTGTTGATTCGCTTTCGAACCTGAGTTCGAATCAGTCGAAGACGATTGAAGAGAATATTGCTGCCATGCATACCGCTTATTACATTGTGGGGAAAGCCAAAGACCTTCGTGATCAGAAGGTCATCGACAAAAAAGGTGGTCTGCTTGGTTTAGGCCGTACTTCGCAACTGAATGATGACCTGAACAAAGGAAAATTCACACGTATTGATTATACACAAACCACAAGCATTCCTGTGAACAGCGATGATGTGAAGATTATTACCAACCACCCGCCGGATTCGTACAGGCTGGATAAAGATGCCAAGAAGAAAAACGTGGTACGTACGCTTACTGTTACCGATCCTGAAAAATTCTGGAGCATTTCAAAATACCTGGTGATTTCGGGTGATCCGGTAAAATCGGAATAATTCTTATCAATTGATTTTAGGCAGAGCCGGGAAAATTTTTCCCGGCTTTTCTTTTTTTATACTCTTCAATTGTTGTTTGCGACACGGTATGCTAAAATGGCTGTTTAGGCGATGTTAATCGTGCATGCACCGAAAAACCCGCTGTTAGGGCGATTCCGATCTTAAATTTGATTAGCGGCGATAAGATGCCGGGGAACATGAAAGAGAAAACTGAAAATACCGTTGGCCAGTCGAATGAACAGGCTCATGGTACAGCCGATCACTCACAGGCTGCCAAAGTGAGCGAAAGTAACAATAACACCGGGTCGGGTAACGAAGATCAGGGTTATTCAGACGAATACGACAACTATTCGCCCTGGGGATAAAAATTATTTCACCAATAACAAGTTATGACAGACAGTGCCAGCCGGGTTTCCGGCGAAAATTTAAAAATAACTGCGGGTGACCTGATCGTGAATTACGATGATAACGGACCTGTTTACGCCCCGGTGGTGGTATTTGTGCATGGGACTCCCTTTAACAAAAGTGTGTGGGATCTTCAGGCCGAAGCTTTAAAAAGCAATTACCGCGTTATCACCTACGACCTGCGTGGTCACGGCCAGACAGAAGGGCCGGCGGATGATCTGACTGTTCAGAAACACACAGAGGATCTGTTCCGGCTGATTGATGCCCTGCACCTGGATAAAGTCATTCTGTGCGGCATTTCACTCGGCGGTTACATTGCACTGGCTGCGATTGAACAGAATCACGATAAATTTAACGCGCTGGTACTTTGCAGTACACAATGCGGAACCGACAATGAAGAGGTGCTGGCCCTGCGTCAGAAACAGATTGAAGTACTCGATAACAGAGGTATGGAAGCCTATTCAGATGAACTGATGGCGGAACTTTTTGCGCCAACATCTTTCACCACCAGAAAAGAAGAAGTGAGGGCCGTGCACAGGATGATTCATGCTACACGTTCAGCTTCGGTTAGAAACAGCCTGCTGGCACTCTCGGAAAGAAAAGAAAGCTGCAGTAATTTGTGGGACATCAAAATTCCGGTGCTGATTATGGCAGGTAAAGAAGATGCCATCACGCCACCTGCGGCTGCGCAGTTTATGCGCGACAATATCAACGGCTCACAAATGCACGTGATTGACTATGCCGGCCATCTCGCCAACCTCGAGAACACACATGAATTTAACGTGCTGTTTAAAAAATTCATTGATAAGGTTTGCGCTAAAAAACACCTGTCACGACATTGTGCTGACGATTTCAGCTTGGCTGAAACAAAAAAACTCAGTAACAAAATATCCAATCCCTAAACTATCCGAAAATTAATAGCAGATGAACTGTATCATTGTCGACGATAATAAAATGGCGAGAACGGCGATCCGCCTCATGATTGAACAGGTAGATTTCCTGAAGCTGAAACACGAGTGTGAAAGTCCGGTGGATGCCTTTAATATTTTGCAGAAAGAAGAGATCGATCTTGTATTCCTTGACGTTGAAATGCCTGAAATGAGTGGGGTAGAACTGATCAAAAATCTGGAGCGCCGGCCGCTCTTCATTCTTATCTCCGCCAAAAAAGAGTACGCGGTGGAAGCTTTTGAACTCAACGTAGCTGATTATATTATCAAACCCGTGAGTCTGGCCCGTTTTACCATGGCTGTTTCCCGCGCCAAAGAGCTTTTTGATTCAAAACACAGAAAAGAAGATACAGGTTCCAATGATAAAAACTACATTTTTGCACGCGCCAATGGCATTCTTGCCAAGATCAAAATAGATGACATTAAATATGTTCAGGCCCTGGGCGACTATGTAAGTATTTATACCACCACAAAACACTACACCATCCACAGCACTTTGAAAGGGATGGAAGAAAAATTACCAAAAAATAAATTCTACAGGCTTCACCGTTCTTACCTCGTTGCGCTCGATCAGATTGAAACGGTAGAGGCAAACAAAATCTGCCTATCGGCGAACAGTTTAAAAAAGGATTGCTGCAGAAACTTAATCTGATCTGATTAACATGTACTGCATAAAAAAAAGCCCGGATCTTTACAGAGCCGGGCTTTTTTTATAGTAGTCTTTTATCCGCGCTGGGTGTTGTAATCGCCCACACTTAATTCTTTTGCATTGCCGCTGTATTCCACGTAATTGCCAATCATTGAGTTATTGATCACAGCGCCGGTGATCTTTGAATTGGTTTGTACGATGCTGTTTTTAATCACACTGTCTTCCACTATCGAATTGTCACCGATTGAAACATGGGGTCCAACCACGGCGTTGCTGAGTTTTACATTCTCGCCAATGTAACAGGGTTCAATAATAACCGAGTTGTTGTTGCTGTGTGTTTTTGAAACCAGGTTCTGGCCTTTTTTAAATTCAAGGATCCGCTGGTTGGTGTAAACCGTAGAATCTTTATTCCCGCAATCCAGCCATTCGTTTACCTTTCCGGGTGTAAATTTCACGCCTTTGTTTTTCATGTTTTCCAGGGCGTTGGTGAGCTGGTATTCTCCTTTGTCTTTGATGTCGTTGTCGAGCAGGTACTGGAGTTCGTTGCGCA
>CAZFCR010000181.1:0-7093 GCA_964517305.1 uncultured Akkermansia sp. | reverse complement strand
CCAGTTGCTCCCGCATCTCACCAAAACTGAACTTGCCCTGTAAATACCAGGTTACGAATTTGTATTCTAATCCCAGATGTTCCAGCCTCTCTGCGGCTAGTCCCTGTTCGAGCAGGTTCTTCACTTCATTGGTCAATCCCATATTTATTCTTTCATCCAGTCTTTGTCTGATGCGTTCGCTGCGCTGCTGTGCGGTGCTGTTGATGCCGATGTAAAAAGGACGGTAAGGCAAAGGCGCTGTCTTTAAAAGCGGATTAGTTTTCCGGTACAGCGCGGTCTCTATTCCCCGGATCAACCGTTTTTGTGAGTGGCGGTCAACATGCGCAGTTAATTCAACAGGAAAAGTATCAAGTTGTTCCAGAAGTTCCTCACTTGTTAAACCCGCGAGTCGTTCACGCAATTCATGATTTTCCGGTACCGCGGTCAGTTCGTAAGAAGTTCTCAGCGCATCGAGGTACAAACCGGTTCCGCCGCAGATAATGGGCAGGTTTCCGCGCTGACTGATCTGTGTAAAAGCCTCCAGCAGGGCGGCTGTAAAATCGTGCAGGTAAAACTGCGAGGCCGGATCTGCCACATTGATGAGATGATAAGGGATTTTTTGCTGATGCAACGTATACTCATTCAGATCCTTGCCTGTACCAAGATCCAGGCCCCGGTAAACCTGTCGTGAATCCGCGCTGATGATCTCGCCACGCAAATGCCCTGCAAGCCGGCAGGCCAGTGCGGTTTTACCGGTTGCTGTTGCGCCGAGTACAACAAGACAGTTATAAGAACCCTGATCCATGAATTGCCAAAATTATACAATAAAACCGAGGGTCGATGCGGGATTTTTCTCTCGCATCTAATTTGCTTTCTTACTCTATACTTGTTCGCCCGCCGGAACATGTGGATATTAATCCCTCCCAAAAAAATCGGAATGGAAAAAAGGAACAGTATAAAAAATCAGGTAAAAGAAAGGGACGAACTCATCTTCAGATATCTCCCGGGATTTGCGCGTTTTGTGCTCGAAGACCGGCTGAAAGATTTTGTGCACGAACAACTTCGCCTGATGTTCCTCCACGAGTTTCCCCTGTTCAGACATTACGACCTCAGCACCTGCGATGAAGACGATCTGGTAGAACGTTCGCTGGATGCTTATTCCGAATTCCTCACCCATGCCATTCACAACACCCTGGCGCAACATGTGGAGCACATTCTCGAGAAATGGCAGGGCAACCAGCTGCCCGAGATCAGCCGTGAACAACTCATCACGGAAGACATTACGCTGGCTACCTACACGCGCAAAAAAGCCTTGTGTCTTTTTATACCCGAATACACCCGGGATGTTCAGGAAGCACTTGATCTGAGCGACGAAATAGAAAGATATTGTCTCCACGCGCAAACCCGTTTTTTTAATACCTATGTGCAGATGCAGCACGTAAAAATAAAACGGATGAACCGCATGCTGCGTAAACAGCGGCAGCAACTACTCGAAGCCCAGGAAATAGCGCAACTGGGAAGTTTTGAATGGGACATGACCGGTCGCGGCAACTCGCATAACACGCCCCAGGTTTATCACATCCTTGAACTTGAAAAAATTAACGCGCTCGACGATATTTTTATCCATGTTCATCCTGATGATCTGGCCAAACTTAAAACAATGCTTGAGCAGGCCATGAACGGTGAATCTTATCACGAATGTGAATACCGTTACCAGATCAATGACAAAGAAAAAGTGATCTGGTTTCGCGGATTTGTTGAAATCAAAAATACAAAACCACTGCGTTTAAGAGGAACGCTGATGGACGTTACAGAAAGACACAGCATGCTGCGGGAACTTAAACAGAACGAAGAGCTGTACAAACAGGCGCAGAAACTGGCACACATTGGTAACTGGACTTACGAAATAAAAACAGGAAAAATAAAATGGTCCGACGAAATCTACAGGATCTGTGAGATGGAACCTCAATGCCAGGACATCAGCCTCGACTTTTTCATCAACCTGGTACATCCCGACGACAGAACAGATCTTGCGAGAGCATTCAAACGCATTCTGATCGATCACCACAAAGATTACCGCCTGCGTCTCAGATTGCCCTCGGGGGAAACAAAAGTGATTCTGGCCAAGGCCGAAAAACTCAACGATACCGATAAAAATAAACGCTCGCTTGTGGGCACCTGCCAGGACATTACACGCGAAGTTCAACTAATGGATGAAATAAAAGAAAGAGGCGAAAGGCTGGAACAAAAAAATCTCGAACTTCAGCGCAGCAACGAAGAGCTGGGATCATTCAATTATGTGGCCAGTCACGACCTGCAGGAGCCGCTCCGAAAAATAAAAACCTTCAGTGACCTCGTTATGTCGCGCGAACACAGTCATCTTACTGACAATGGCAAGATGTGGGTGGAAAGGATCAGCGCTTCGGCCATGCGCATGCAGAAACTGATCCAGGACCTTCTCAGTTTTTCCGCAACGCAACTCGTGCCATCTGTGCCGCAACAGGTTGATTTAAACAACATCATTTTTCACATCAGGGAGTATTACGAAGAACTGATCAAAAGCGGACGCCTGATCCTTCACGCAGCCAACCTGCCAACAGTACTAGGAATATCTTCACAACTCCGGCAACTCTTTGAAAACCTGATTTCAAATTCACTGAAATACAGTAAACCCGATGTGCCGATTGTGATCACCATCACGTGCAGCAAAGTGCGGAAAAGTTTCGAACCGGGTCAGCCACAAAAAAATTATGCGTGTATTTCGGTCGCCGATAACGGAATTGGTTTTGAGCAGAAATATGCCGCCAAAATATTTGAAATTTTCCAGCGGCTTCACGGGCAGCTGCATTACTCAGGAACAGGCGTTGGTCTTGCCATCTGCAAAAAAATCGCCGAAAATCACAAAGGTTATATCCGCGCGCAGGGAGAACTGAACAAGGGTTCGGTTTTCTCTGTTTATCTTCCTGCAGATTGTCTCGTTGTGGAAGATCAGACCTGATCCATCAGTTTCTTTGCATGTTTTATTTCGGATAAAGCCTGATAAAGCCGGTCAAGATCGTGCTGACTGTTAAAAGCATTCACCGAAAAACGGATATAACACCGGTTGCCGTGCCGCATCACCGGGATCTCTATTTTATAATGATTGTAAAGATGGGCTTGTAAAAGTTCAGGTGTTTTTGTCTGGATTTCAAGACTGAGCATTTGCGCGAGAAAATCGCTTTCAGCCTCACACAATAATTGCGTGTTCAACAGCGTCGCAAAACGTGCCGCGTTTCTCCGCACCAACGCTCGGCATTGAGCAGCTACCTCTGTCCAGTTGTGTCGATTCATAAAATCGATGGCGGCAGCAGTACAAAGAAAAGCAGAAAAATCGCGTGTGCCCTGGTTCTGGTGATAATCGATGAACCGTGAAGCGGAAGGAGTGGAACTGTTGTAACCCCAGCTCACCACAAGCGGATCAAAATAATGCTGAACTTCTTTTTTGGCATAAAAAAACGAACAGCCTTTCGGTGCGAGCATCCATTTGTGACAGGCGCCGGTATAAATGTCTGCGTCCAGAGCACCCAGATCAAGCGGAATTTGTCCCGGCGCGTGTGCGCCATCAATAAAAGTGAGAATGCCCCTTTTTCTCGCCAGCGCGCACACTTCAGCAACCGGAAAAACAAGTGCGGTTGTGCTCGTGATGTGACTCAGAAAAATAACCCGTGTGCGTTCGCTGACACCGCTGAAAACGTCTTCGAGAAACTGTTCTTTGCTCCTGAGCGGCAAATTGATTTTCTGACGCACCAGTCGCGCGCCGCTTTTTTCGCAATAATACGCCCAGGTTTTGTCGCAGGCGCCATATTCCAGGTCCGAGGTCAGCACCTCATCACCTGCCTGCAGGTTCAGGCCTTTGGCCACTATGTTCACCGCATAAGAAGGATTGGTAACATATACCAGGTCGTCCTTATCACAATTAAGATAAGTACCCAGTACCTTGCGCGACGCTTCAAGATACGCTGTACCCTTGAAGGCAATAAATTGCACGGGCTCAGTTTCCAGTTCCAGCTGGTAACGCTGGTAACGCTCGAATACGGGGCGCGGACAGGCACCGAAAGAGCCGAAATTTAAAAACGTGACCGAGGGATCTAAAAGAAATTCCGATTTTAAAGCTGTTGATTGAAGCATGGCCAAAATTAGAAAAATACCAGCTGCCTGAAACCATAACAAGACGGTTTACAATAATTTAAAGACAGTTCAGCTGGGACTTAAGCAAAACAGACCTGCTGTTTTTAAAAGTAGATGAATGCCGTGGAGCATTTTACACACTTTTAATCCGGCTGCTCGCCGTGCTGACAAGGAGATAAGATCCTGCCCGGTACGCAAATTGCTGAAACATTAGACCTTAACATTCAAAAAACAAGGACCATGAAACAGGTTTATCTATCTTTTTTAATTTTACTGATCGCCGATACCTTACAGGCGCAGGTGCCAGACTGGGCCTGGCTTCGCACCGGCAGCGGCAGCGATGAGGACCGTTCACGCAACATGGCGATTGATAACAACGGAAACATTTACATTACTGGTTCTTTTGCAAGTGCGAATGCCGTTTTTTCAGGCTCCACCATTGCCAACAGCGGACCTGCAGGCAGTGCCGATTATTTTCTTGCCAAATACAACCGTGCGGGTGACCTGCAATGGGTGAAACGCGCCCAGGGGGCCGACGATGATGAAGGCATGGCGGTGGCCACCGATGCGGCCGGAAACATATATGTAACAGGATCTTTCGAAAGCCAGACCATTACATTTGGCGCCACCACACTTACCAACGCGGCAACCACCGGCGTATCAGACATCTTCCATGTAAAATACAACCCTGCGGGGAATGTGCTCTGGGCCAATTCGTACGGCGGCACACAAGTAGAAACCGGAAACTCAATAGTGGCCGACGCGGCAGGCAACACTTATCTGACCGGAAATTTTTACAGCTTGTCTGTTCTTTTCGGAAACTTCGGTGTCATTAATTCGGGTGCGAGCGATGCCTTCGTTACCAAGTTCAACGTGAATGGAACACCACTCTGGTCGAGGCAGATCGGTGGCGGCTTAACCGATAACGGTAAAGACATAGGCGTAGATGGCTCAGGAAACGTTTATGTGACAGGCGACTACAACAGCACCAGTATTTCTTCGTTCTCACCCGCCATCACCAATGCGGGAGGTTTTGATATTTTTATGGCCAAATACGACAGCGCCGGCAATCTCCTGTTTGGCCTCAGGGCCGGGGGTGCCGACGATGAAGCAGCAAATGCACTGGTGATGAACGGCAGCAATTATTTTATTGCAGGTTATTTCGAAAGCAACTCGCTTGTATTAAATGCCATTACACTCAACAATTCGGCCAGTCGCAACATGTTTTTTGCAAAATACAATTCAGCCGGAACAGCGCAATGGGCGATGCGCGCAGCAGCCGACCCAAATTCATCGCCATCAGATGTGGCCATTGATGGCGCGGGCAATTTATATGCAACCGGGGTTTTTAATATGCCATCCTTAACCTTCGGGTCCTACACGCTCAATAACGGCGGCGGACTGGACGCGTTTATCGTGAAATACAACAACAGCAACGGTTCAGTGATGTGGGCTAAAAACGCCAGCTCTTCCGGTTTTGAGGAGGCAGGTGCGATCAGGGTAAGCGGAACTTATGTGCATCTCACAGGCGCTTATACTTCAACGCTTACACTCGGTAATCTCAGCGCTCCTGGCACGCAGAACACCAATGCATTCCTCACAAAACTCTGCAATGCACCGCCTCCCCCAATCAGCGCCACCGGCAATACGGTTTGCGCGGGAAGTCCCGGCGCACTCAGTGTTACCACGCCCTCAGGGATGGTGGGCACCTGGTTCTCACAACCATCTGGCGGTAACGCACTATTTACAGGAAGTACTTATAATGCACCTTCAGCTGGAACATATTATGTGGCCTCTAACGATACAAGCGGAGGTTGCGGCATCATCAGCAACAGCAGGATCGCGGTCACGCTTTCGGTTTTCCCTGCCTTTAACCCTTCGGTGAGTGTGAGTGGCAACACCATCAGCGCAGCGGGCCCGGGATCAGTGGTTGCATGGTACAATTGTGTGAGCGGCAGTACCATCAGCGGTCAGAGTGGCAATAATTATGTAATAGATGCCACCGGCAGCTACGCGGTGATTATGAGCATGAATGGTTGCCGCGACACTTCTTCCTGCGAATCCTACAGCTACAATCCCGGAACAAATACAGTGGTGGTGACCACTTCGCTGAAAGAACAGGAAACGCAAAACAGCTTTATCTTATTCCCAAATCCGGGTAAAGGCGTGTTTACCATTCGCACCGGTATTGGCGGCGAATACACGGTTACAGATGTCAGCGGCAAAGTATTGGGCCTGATGCAACTCCAGGCGGGTGAAAATAAAACCGACCTGAACTGGCTCAGTCCAGGATTGTATTTTGTGTCTGACCCTGACCGGCACCATTACACTAAAATTATTATTGACCCGTAATACAACGCGGTATGTATTTTGCACACTTAAGAAAAAATATATATGAAAAAATACAGCATCATGGCAGGCCTTCTGGGTATTCTCAGCACCGGCCTTACGTCCTGCGAAATTGTGGGCGGCATTTTTAAAGCAGGTATGTATTGGGGCATTTTCCTCGTTGTTGCGGTGGTGGTGCTAATCCTTTACCTGATTGGCAAAAGCAGCCGCAAATAAAAAACGCCGGGACAAAAATCCCGGCGTATGATTTTAAAGGCTGAAATATTATTCTGAGGAAAGGAATAAACCAAGCAGGAAAAGACCGAGGGCAAGCCCTGTACTTGCCTGGCCGCTTTTGTTAAGGTTTCCCGATAAACGCGGCAGCGCCATAGCAAACGGAAGCCTTGCGTTGCCGGAACTGTACGTGATGCCAGGACCCTGCCTAAGCCCTGCATCCTGCATCAGCTGAGGCACTTCGTGTCCCGCTGCCAGAATGCTTTTCAGATTAAATTTATTGTCCACTGCAGGCACCCTGCTCGCCACCTGTAACAATTTTTGCGTGAACACACCGCCACCTGTGTTGGTCACAGCGCTTGCAGCATCGTTGGCGTGCATGATC
>CAZFCR010000180.1:0-7114 GCA_964517305.1 uncultured Akkermansia sp. | reverse complement strand
ACCGAAGCCAGTACTATTGGATCTATCCTGCACTTAAGTCTATAAAATTTGTACAAAAATTTCACCGGCCGCGTGCTTAAACCATAGATGCTCACACAGGCTTTACAACTTTCGGATGCTGAAGTAAAATCATCTTTCCGTAGTTTTTTCGACGGTACCGAACCCGGCGGAAAAGCGCTGCTGCAGCAGGAGGTAATTGCGGTGTATGTAAAAAAATTACTCAACAACGACCTGCGTTTTATCAATCAGCTGAAAACAGCCGGGCAGTATCTGAGCATTCTGCACCTTGAAAAAGAATTTTCGGCAGAACTGATGATCCAGGCAGAGAACACTTCCCAGGCTATTTTTATCAAAGGCAAAATTGACCGTGTTGACACCTATTCGGGCCTTACACGGATCATCGACTATAAAAGCTCGGTGAAAGATACCGACCGTTTCACCTTTGAGGGATTTGAACCTCTTTTTCACGATAAAAATTACGACAAACAACTGCAGCTGATGATCTACGCATGGCTTCTTTATAAAAACAAAATTGCGGCGGCTGAAAGCCTGCAACCCTGTATTGTGCCGTTTAAAGTATTCAGTGAAGAGCCACGTTTTATAACCGGCCCGGATAAAAAACCCTTTGTTTTTTCCGAAAAATTTCTTGAAGAATTTGAATCGCAGCTAATATCCTTTATTGAAACGATCTTTAATACCACCCTCCCGTTTAAACAAACAGAAGACCGGAAGGTCTGTGAATTCTGCGCGTACAGCACGGTCTGCAATTTTCATCCCTGATCATTCTTCCACCAGCATCAGGTTCTCCATACCAACCGTCATCTTCATCATGCCAAATTTCACATACACCTTTTCATCCCGGATGTCTTCAATCACGCCTACTTCACGGCTGTTGAGGATCTTGACCTTACTGCCCACCCTGAGATTAGGTTTGATGCGGGCTATCTTTTTCTCGGCGTGACTGTCGAGTTTTTTCTGTTTTTTGAGGTCTTCCTGTTTCCGCGTTTCCGCTGTGATGCCGTCGATAAACCGTTTGATCACCTCTTTCCTGTCTTTTTTCTGTTTCCAGTCGTCCATCAGACGGAGGTATTTTTGCCCGTATTCCGCCAGCCTCGATAACTCAATCTTCCGCTCACGCTCACGGTTCATCTTCTCTTCCCAGGTATTAAAAAGCGTATGGTATTTTTCTTTGGCTATCTTTTTTAAAAACTCTTCATGCTCCGCCCTCTGCAACTGCTCTTCCAGCCTGGTTTTCTGACCCTGTACCTCTGCAAGCAGTTTGCTCAGCTTAAGTTTATCCTTGTCAACTTTTTCTTTGGCGCGGGTTATCAGGTGTTTTGGAAAACCTATCCTTTCGGCCACTTCAAAGGTATAACTGCTGCCGGGCTCGCCCACACTCAGGATGTATTTTGGTTCCAGAGTATCGATGTTGAACAACATGCTTGCGTTCACAGCCCCTTCAAGTTTTTCAGCCAGCAGTTTCACATTGCCAAAGTGCGACGTGATAATGCCTTTGGTTTGAGAACTCACAAGACTTTCCAGAACCGCTTCAGCAATGGCGCTGCCCAGATCCGGATCTGTACCGCTTCCAAATTCATCCATCAGTACAAGGCTTGCATCATTTACTTCGTCGAGAATAGAGGTCATTGACCTGAGTTTAGCGCTATATGTACTTAATTCATTTTCGATGCTCTGTGTGTCTCCGATATCAATGAGGATCTTTTCGAAAAAACAATATTTACTGGTTTCTTTTACAGGGATCAGTAATCCGCTTTGCAGCATCAATTGGAGCAGTCCAATGGTTTTGAGCGCAATGGTTTTTCCGCCCGCATTGGGTCCGCTGATCACAATGATGCGTTTATCAGCACACAGATCGAGACTCAGCGGGATCGTTTTTTTTCCAGACTTTTTGTTTTGCAAAAACAGCAAAGGGTGATAGGCCTGATGAACAGACAACTCGCTGTTGTCAGCAATATCCGGCAAACAGGCGTTGAGTTCAAAAGCAAATAAAGCTTTGGCGCGGAGAAAATCGAGTTGAATGAGCAGATCAAGGCCCTGTCGGAGGTCATTCGCAAACGGCCGGATCACCGCGCACAGCTCGCGCAGAATGCGGTTAATCTCACGGTGCTCGTCAATTTCAAGTTCCGCCACATCGTTGTTGATGCCGATTGTAAGACCAGGCTCGATAAAAATTGTTTTACCACTCTCACTTTTGCTGTGAACAAAACCCGGCACCTGAGATTTGTATTCCACAAGAACTGCCAGAGTTCTGCGACCATTAAAAAAGCCTTCTTCATTTTCGCGCAGGTAACCTTCGCGGCGCAGTTCGTTGATGTAGTTATAAAACTTGCGGTCGCTTTCGCGGCGTTTTTCAGCTATCAGCCTCCGTATACGCGCCAGTTCTGGAGAAGCGGTATTTTTGACCTGCCCTTCGGCGTCAAGAATATTCCCGATTTCTTCAACAACCTGTACACATATTTCTATGTTTTCGGCTAATACCGACAATTCGGGTAACACCGCTTTTTTGCCCTTTAAAAAACGCAGCATGGAATTGGAAGACTCTGCTGTTTTTAACACGGCAGCCAGCTGGGCCTCACTGAGCAATGAACCTTCGAGCGAAAGCAGGTTCAATTCATCCGCCACGTCTTCGTGTTCGATACCGGGAAAAAACGCGCCGGCCGCAAACAAGGATCTTAATTCATTATTCTGTTTTAAAGCCGGTAACATCTCAGACAGGTCGGCTGAGGGAGAGATCAGATCACACAACATCCTGGCCTGGCGGCTAAAACATTTCTCTCGCACCAGATGGCGGATCTTATCAAACTGAAGGAGCTCCAGGTGCCTGTTATCGATCATTGACGGAGCTTTCAAAATTACAATTTACAATAAACTTTATAAAAAAACAACTTCCCATAACGCTTGTCAAATGTACGAATTACGTTATTTTTGGTACTCCTAAAAAAAACAAATTTGAATCGGACCCGGGCAATTTTAGGAAAAACACAAGCACGGCCTTTTCCAGTGAAAAGAGCAAAATAAAAATGAAAACTGAATTAATTGCCAGACTAGAAGAACTGCTGTTGAAAGACGCAGGTGAAGTTGCTGCTGAAGTGCGCGCCATCCAGAAAGAATACCAGAAGATCTGGACCTCTGAATTTGAAAAAGCCAAACAGGCCTTTGTGGATGAGGGAGGCGCAGCGAAAGAATTTGAATATCACAAACAGGCGGAGGACCTTGCCTTTGAAAACCTGCTTGACAAGTTTGCCAAACTTAAAAAAGAAAGCGAACAGAAAACAGCGGACGAACAAACGCGTAACCTGAGCGTAAGGCTTGATATTATTGCCAAAATCAAAGATCTGAGTCATGTAAGCGAAAATGTAGGCGCGGCCGTGCGCAAGCTGCAGGAACTTCAGGCGCAATGGAAAGAAACCGGTGCTGTATCACCGCATAAATACAAAGAAGTACAATCGGAATACAGCCACGCCGTTGAAGAGTTTTATTACAACCTCAAAATATTCAGGGATCTGCAGGAGCACGATCTCAAAAAAAATTATGAGCACAAAAGCGAACTGATTGAAAAACTGAAAGGCCTTCAGTCGCTTGAAAACGTAAAAGAAGCTGAGCGCCTCATCAAGATCTACCGCAACGAGTGGGATGAGATTGGTCCGGTTCCGAACAGCAAGTGGGACGACCTGAAACAACAATACAAAACTGTACTCGACGAAACCTATGCCAGGATCAAATCTTTTTATACTTCGGTTGAAGAGCAGAAAGAAAATAACCTGAAGGCCAAACAGGAACTGATTGAAAAAACAAAAGCGCTGATCGAAAAAACCAATGATTCGCGCGCTGCCAAATGGAATGAGGCCACCGAAGAGATCATTGCCTTGCAGGCCGCCTGGAAACTGATTGGTCGCACCAGCGAAAAAGACAACGAAAAAGTATGGGCCGAATTCCGCGCACTGTGCGACAGTTTTTTTGAGAAGAAAAAAGAATTTTTCTCAGGGCTCAATGAAAAATATGCGGCCAACCGCAAGATTAAATCCGATCTGATTGCAAAAGCAGAGGCCCTGCAAAACAGCACCGACTGGCAAAAGACAGGCCTTGACCTGATGAAATTGCAGGACACGTGGAAAAAATATCCTTCTAACGGCGATAAAGAAGAACCGAAACTGTTTGCAAAGTTCAGAAAAGCCTGCAACACCTTTTTCGACGCCAGGAAAAATCATTACGAGAACCAGGACGCCGCTTACGTGAACAACCTGGTGGCGAAAGAAGAGATCCTGGCGCGGCTTAACGCGTTTCAGTTATCAGAAGACATGAATGTAAACAGGGAACAGCTGCGCGCTTTTTCAGCAGAATGGAACGCGGCCGGACTGGTTCCCATGAAAGAAAAGAAACGTGTGAACGACGCTTTCTACAACCGTCTCGACGAACTTTACGATCAGATGCACGTTGACAAACACGAAAAAGCCATGATGCAGTTCCGGGCTAAAATAGAGCGCCTGGCCGCATCAGATAACGGGGTAGACTTACTGAGAAAAGAATCAGACCACCTGAAAAAAATGGCGGATGAGATCAATGTTCGCATGCGTACCTACGACAACAACCTCGGTTTCTTTAAAACTTCAAAAGGCAGTAACAGCTTTATGAAAGAGATAGAAGAAAAAATTGAAGCCGAGAAAAACAAGATCACCGAACTCAATAACAAACGCAAACTCATCAACGAAGAGATAACCAAACTCCGTGAAGCCGATAAACCCAAAGCGGAAGCCTGATTTGTTTTAAAAACAAAAGCCGCGTTTAAAATTAAACGCGGCTTTTTTATGAAGTAGATTTTATTTGCTCAGGATGCCAAGAAACCCGCTGACAAGCTCCTCTGCTTTGGCACAGGCTTCATCCAGGTTCTCGTTCAGAATAAACACATCGAACAGTTCCGCGGTTTTTAATTCCTTTTCAGCTTTTCCGATGCGGCGCGCAATACTTTCTTTACTATCAGTGCTTCTCAGGTTTAAACGTTCTTCTAGGATCTTAATGCTCGGAGGCATCACAAAAACAGCGAGCGCGTTTTCTTTGAACTGGTTTTTTAAGTTCAAACCACCTTCCACATCAATGTCGAAGATAACAGCTTTGCCTTTGTCCCAGATCCGCTGCACCTCAGCCCGCAGGGTACCGTAGTGCGTGCCGGCGTAAACTTCCTCCCATTCAAGAAACTCGTTGTTATTGATCCTCTCTTTAAATTCGTCAACACTCAGGTAATAATAATCCTTGCCATTCTCTTCAATCCCACGCCGTGGCCGGCTTGTGGCAGAAATAGAAAACTCAATGTCCCCTGGATAGGTTTTCAGGATGTGACGCACCAGTGTGGTTTTACCTGACCCCGATGGCGCAGAGAAAATGATAAGTTTACCGCTGTGCATCCTGCAAATATACTAAAACAAAGGCCAGCGCTCAAAAGGAGAAAACTCCCTTTATCCGTGTTTTATCCCATTGATAAAAAAAACCTATTAATCGGGTGGTTTGGTGTAATTTTACACCGTTATAATGAAAAAACCGACGTTTCTTTCCATCTTCTTTTTATTGATGTTTGTGGTTCCCTTCCTAAACGCGCAACCCGGCGGGGGAGGCAAAGACATGGCCAAGGCCATGAAGGACATCAGGGCCCGCGTTTACGGCAAAGTAATTGATGCTTCCACCAAAAAACCGCTCGAATATGCTTCGGTGGTGGTATTGTGGTTTAACAAAGACAGCCTCCTGGGTGGTGCGCTGAGTCTCGAAAACGGCGATTTCAGTGTTGAAAACCTGCCGCCCATGGGCACTTTCAGATTAAAGATCACTCAGATCGGCTTTAAAACCTACCAGACCAAAATTTACACACAAATCCCCAATAAACTCGAGCAGGATCTGGGCGACATCGGCCTTGAAACTGATGAAAAATTACTGAACGAAGTGGAAGTGGTGGCCGAAAAAAATACCGTTACCATGTCGATCGACAAACGCAGTTACAATGTTGATAAGGACATTTCGGTTAAAGGCGGAACAGCGGTTGACGTGATGAAAAACGTACCGGGTGTGACAGTAGATGCAGACGGCAATGCAGAACTCAGGAACCAGGCCCCTATGATTTTTGTAGACGGCAGGCCTACCAATCTAACGCTGCAGCAAATTCCGGCCGATCAGATCGAAAAAATTGAGGTCATTACCAATCCATCGGTGAAATTCGACGCCAGTTCAAGCGGAGGCATTCTGAACATTGTGATGAAAAAAAACCTGAAGCCGGGTTACAACGGCATGGCAATGGCCTACATTGGCACCGGCGACCGTTATGGCGGGATGCTGAACCTGAATGTAAAGGAGGGCAGATGGAATTTTTCAGGCATGTATTCTTACAACCAGGCCATCAACAACACGCAGGGATATACCCGTCGCACGCAACTCGACAGCAACGGACTCATCAGGGGATTTTTTAACCAGAACAACGATGTGCTTCAGCAAGTGCGTTTTAATTTTGGAAAAATGGGTCTTGACTTTGCCATCAACAACCGCAATACCCTTTCCCTGAACCAGATGATCATGGCCGGAAAATTTGACACCCACGACCAGCAGAATTTTGATGTACTGGATAAAGAAGGGATCAGTGTTTTTGATGGTGTACGCGTGAACGACCAGTTTGCGCAATTCCGGAACTCCAACACGCAACTGCAGTACCGCCGCACTTATCCAAAAGCAGGAAAAGAATTAACTGCCGATCTCAACTACAACTACAACACCTCCTCCAACGGTTATCTTTTCAGTACCTACACGCCAACCAATACTTTTCAGAAAAACAGCGGCAACAGTAATGCCAGTCAATACGTTTTTCAGCTTGACTATGTTAACCCTCTTTCTGAAGCAGCCAAGTTTGAAGCCGGCGTGAAAGCTTTTTACAAAACATCACGGAGTACCAACAATGCTTCCAACGCCGTGAGTTCGCAGGATATTTACACACGCGACAGCATCATGAGCAACCGGTATGTGATCGACGACATGGTTAACGCCGCTTACATCAATTACAGCAACAAAACCATCTGGGACATTAACTATCAGGCAGGTCTGCGCTTCGAACAATCCTATT
>CAZFCR010000179.1:0-7121 GCA_964517305.1 uncultured Akkermansia sp. | reverse complement strand
CATGGGTTTGTTCGTTTGAAAAAGCTATTCAGGGTGAAGGTGCACTTCACCGCACAACAGATGGCGGTGCTACCTGGGTTAACATGACCGCTCCCGGTATGTATACAGCTTCTACCTCATTTGCCAACTTTGTTACTTTTTTAACGCCATCAGTTGGGATCTGTAACGGTGATCCTGTAAATGGTGAATTTGAACTCTGGAGAACCACTAACGGTGGTTTAACCTGGTCACCGATTCCTGGCGCTAATATCCCGAACCCACTCAGTGCCGGAGAATACGCCATTGTTAACCTTTACGCCAAACTTGGCAGTACCAACGTATGGTTCGGAACCAACCAGGGCCGCATGTACCGTACCAATGATGCAGGTTTAACATGGAACGTGTCGCAGGTTGCTGCCACTACATCTACCTTAACTGAAATTGCCTTTTCAACTCCGATGAATGGTCTGGCTTATGTTGTGAACAACACCCCGGCTTTTGAATTGTGGAGCACCAGTGATGGTGGAGTTACCTGGACTTTGATTCCTGCCAGCCCTAACCTTGGTTTAAACGATATTTGTGCAGTACCAGGCACTCCTAACTTTGTGTCAGTAGGTGCAGGAACCGGCAACCAGATCATTTCCTATTCTTCTGACTTCGGTGCTACCTGGGTCGATTACGGCAGTATCAACATTCAGTACCTTACCGTGGATTTTGCCGACAACCAGAGCGGCTGGGCCGGTTCTTTCAGTGATAACGTTAACCCTTCACTTGGTGGGATCTGGAAATACAGCGGTTCACCTATCGGTGGCAACACTCCGCCTTTATCTTCTTTTATCATGCCACAAAACCTGTGTTTAACCGCTGCGAGCGTAAGTGCTGCAACCACTAACAGTTCAACAGGAAGCCCTGCGCTGACGTATTCTTGGTCTGCTGTTCCGGCTGGAGTTGCTTTCTCAGGTGCCACTTCAGCAGCTCCTGTTATTACCTTTACAGCTACCGGTTCTTATACTATCAGCCTGGAAGTTACTAACCCTTATGGAACACATACCAGCTACCAGGTTATTAATGTGCTTACCTGCAGTGCGCCGAATGTGGCCTTTACTATGCCTTCAAGCGGATGCACCAAAATATCCTTAACACCTACCAACACCAGTACAGGAGGTGTTCCGGCACCAAGTTATTCATGGTCTGCTTCCAGCAACCAGGTTAGTTTCCTTCCTTCAGCAGCTGTTCAGAATCCTTCCATTAGTATTCTTGCACCGGGTAACTACACTGTGTACCTTACTGCAACAAGCGATCTTGGAACAGTTCAGGCTACACAAACTGTGAGCATTGTAAGCTGTGCGCCTACTGCGAGTTTCGATATCCCGGCGACCATTTACGCCTGCGATATTGGCAATCCTGCCCGCGTGCTCCCATTGATGGTTGCTGTTAACAATACTTCGATTGTTGCCAATGGTGGTTCAAACACCTACTCATGGACCATTGCTCCTACCAACTCTGTACAAAGTTCAAGCCCGCTTGGCGTGAACTACAGTGTAACTGTTCGTCACGTATCAATTCCTGTTTACACAGTGACGCTGCGCGCCACCAACGCTTCAGGAACCAGCTCACTTGCTCAGACATTTGCAGTGGATTTCCTTTGTACAGGTCTTGAAGAGAACGGAGCACTTGCCAACATGGAGATCTATCCTAATCCTGCCCGCGAGCAGATCACCATCTCTCTGCCTAACGCAGAAGGCGGTTACAGTGTAAAACTGATCAATGTTCTTGGCGCCCTTGTTTACGAAACCAAAGTAAGCGGAACTACGGAGAATACAATTCAGATTGCTGACCAGCCTAAAGGTGTTTATTTCCTGAGCGTGGAAAGCAAAGGTGAGAAGACCACCAAAAAAATAATTATCGAATAATTTTAAATAAAGAAATAAAAGCCGCTTCAATAACTGGAGCGGCTTTTTTATTATCGTATGCGCATCATTTTTATGGGCACCCCCGAATTCGCGGTGCCATGCCTGGAAATATTATATAACGCCGGTTATGAAATAGCCGCGGTGGTTACAGTTGCTGATAAACCTGCAGGACGCGGACAATCGCTGAGTCAGTCGGCGGTGAAACAATTTGCGGTGTCAAAGGGCTTAAAAGTATTGCAACCACTGAAGCTGAAGGATCCGGGTTTTTTAAATGAATTATCCACGTTGAAAGCAGACCTGCAGGTAGTTGTTGCTTTCAGAATGCTGCCCGAAGCGGTATGGGACATGCCACCGCTCGGCACCATCAACCTGCATGCTTCTTTGCTGCCTGCGTACCGCGGTGCAGCACCGATTAACTGGGCCATTATCAATGGTGAAAAAGAAACAGGCCTTACTACTTTCAAACTTCAGCATGAGATTGACAGCGGGCAGATTCTTTTCCAGGAAAAAATTAAAATAGAAGAGGGTGAGACCGCGGGCGTACTGCACGATAAAATGAAAACTGCAGGTGCCACCCTGTTGCTAAAAACTGTGCGTGAGATCGAAGACCGGACACAGCGCGGCGAACCTTTGCCCCTGGTTGTTCAGGAGGAAAGCCGTGTAAGCCATGCCCCTAAAATTTTTAAAGAAACATGCAGAGTGCGCTGGGATGAGCCAGCGCAAAAAATACACAATCTCGTCAGGGGTCTTAGTCCTTACCCCGCAGCTTTTGCCATACTCGTGAATGAGGGCCGGCAATATCAGTTAAAAATTTTCAGTGCCGCAACAGAGCCAGGCAAAACGGTGACTCCTGGTGCGGTAGACAGCGATGGCAAAACCAGCCTGAAGGTACAATGTGCCGAGGGCTGCCTGGTGTTGCTGGAGATTCAGCTGGAGGGAAAAAAACGCATGCGGGCTGAGGAATTTCTCCGCGGGTTTAAAATGGCGGAGGACTGTCATTTTATTTAGTGTTAGGATTTTTCGCGGTTGATTCAAACCTTTGTTATGAGTGAATTTCCGCTTATGCAGACGCTAAAGCCCTTTCGTAGCAGTGCTTTCGGGGTGTATTTATTAACAAAACGGCCATTTATCAACAAAACAGCCTGTTTTTGAGCTGTATCACTTGACAACCGCGCCTTGTGCGACTATGTTTGTGATGTAAATCAATTAGTGTTTAACCCCTAAAACAAAAACAAATGAACAAAGCAGAATTAATTGATGCTATCGCATCAGGTGCAAAACTTACCAAAGCTGACGCTGGTCGTGCTTTAGACGCAACCATCGAGAGCATTCACAAAGCCTTAAAAAAAGGTGACCGTATCGGCCTCGTAGGTTTTGGATCATTCTCTGTTGCTAAACGTGCTGCCCGCACAGGCCGCAATCCACAAACAGGAAAAGAAATCAAGATCAGCGCTAAGAAAGTTGTAAAATTCAAAGCTGGTACTGATTTAGCTGTTTCAGTTAACAAAGGAAAATAATTCGGGGTATACTGAATAGAGAAAGCTGCTTCCTTCAGAGGCAGCTTTTTTTATGAAGAATAATCCTAAATATTTGGAAGCGACGTTTTTTTTTAATAACTTTACTTAAAGCGCTTTGACCCTCTCCAGTCATACGGCTGCAAAAGCCGGGGGCGTGTGAACAATTCCTAAAATTTCTTGTTAAATCAGAGAATTAAAATTCAGGATTTTCTTGAATTTGTTTTCTTTTATAACTAACTTAGCTACATAATCAGTCATTAACTAAAACCGAATAAAAACAAAAATGAAAAAACAATTACTTCTAGGTTCAGCCTTATTAGCAGCAATAAGCGCTTTTCCGCAGCAGGGTAAATTAAAGCCGCAGGTCTCTGTTGAGAACACGGCCCAGTACATTGCCCGCAAATTCGAGATGCAAATGAGGGCGGTTGAACAAGGTGAAAGGACTTCCAACACTACAAGACCTATCGGGCCTGTGAACAATCCGAACAGCAGCGCTAACCGTTCTGCGAAAAGTTCTGCAATTGTTCCTATTACATGGAATCCGTTTACCGCTTCCATGAACATTTACGGTAGCCTCGTTTCAAATTCAAAACCACTTCAGTATAATGATAACCTGAACGCGGTATCTTTTATCCACAGGAAATCTCCTACCTACATTGCTTCCCCTGTGCCTATTCAAACTGCGCAAAGCGGATTGATCGTAGGTATGATTACACAGGATTGGGGTAACACCTGGGACAGCACACTGATCTGGAACAGCAACACACAGTGGGCACGTTACCCGCAAGGTGGTGTGTGGAACCGCCCGGGATCGATTGCTATTGACAGCTCGTACATTATTGCTACCGGACCAATTACACAAGCCAACACTAACCTTGGATGGGTTGGAAGTTATTTCGCAAGCAAAAAGCTTGACACTCTTGGTGGTGCAGGTAATGATTCCATTGCCAGCACAGCTCCGGGAGCACAACAATTCATCACCAACTCTCCACCTTATGATGCCAACGTTGGTAAAGTTGATTTTCCGCGTCTCGACTTCAGTGTAACTGATGACGGTGTGGTAAGATCACTTGGTTTTATCGCCAACAACGTGAATGGAACTGGTCCTGCTTATGGCTGGAGAGGTGCCAAGATCGTAAAAGGCGCTTTTAATCCTAATACACAAGCGGTCAGACCGATTCTATTATTCCTGATCCAAACATCGACAGCGGTGGAAACCAGGACATTTTGGGAACGCCACACATGACCTGGAATGAAGCAGGTGATGTAGGTTATGTTTGGTTCATCGGTGCACGTCTGGGTAAAACCGGCCGTAACAGCGGTTTCCAGCCTATCATCTTCAAAACTATTGATGGTGGTAATTCTTGGACTGAAATGGCAGGCATCAACTTCGATGATACTGTAACATTCGCTCCTGTTCTGAACTACATTCTTTCTACCAACATGACTCCAACACTTACCATTCCATTCTTCCTTTCAAATGAAGGTATTGATGCAGTGGTTGACAGGAACAACCGTCTTCACATTGTATCTACTGTAGTGGGTACTTTCAGTGATCATCCGGATTCATTAGGTTTCACTTACCAGCTGAATCATGGCGACGGTCAGGTTTACCGTTTCGGTCACCGTCCGGGTCTTCGTCCTTACATTTATGATTTCACAGAAACACCAACAGGATTTAACGTAACTGTTATCGATTCAATGTCATCTGAGGCTCCAGGAGAAACTTCAGGAACCAACGGATACAACGACAACCCTTGGGATGCAGCCGGTGGAGCAAGTGGAACTGACAAAGTAAGTTCTGATGCCCGTATCCAGTTAAGCCGCACACCTGATGGAAAATTCATCGTTTATACATTCGCTGAGTCTGATACTGCTTTCACTAACCTGCAAAGGAAATGGAACCACGTTCCAAACGTAAAAGCCCGTATGGCTGAAGTTGGTGTTGAAAGCGGAACTGTTGCTGCACAACTTACTGTTTATCCTACTGAAGTTAACATTACCAACCCTGTTGGTCAGATCGGTGTTCAGAACGAACTCGTTGGTCGTGCGCAGATGTATTATTCATCACCAAAATGCGCGGTGGTTTCTGGTACTTCAACTGCAAATGGCGTAGCTATCGGTCTTCCTATCACAGTGTCTAACAACTCTCTAATGACCAAGCGTGATCCTAACACACACTGGTATTCATCAGCAACCCTGAACTTTGGTAAACTTGATGGAACTCCAGTTCCTGATAACCAGATCACTTATCCAACCAAACCTGGTGCTGCTCCGGTTAACACTACCAGCGTTGCTGAGAACTCAGCGTTCGGTGCTAACACCTCACTTTATCCAAACCCTGCAAAAAACAGCGCGGTGCTTTCAATCAGCATGAGCAAAACTTCGCAGGTTCAAATCGATGTGATGAACACCATCGGTCAGATCGTAAAAACTGTTTCTACTTCTGCTAACGTTGGAGAGAACAACATTGCCATCAACCTTGATGGCCTTGCAAGCGGCGTTTACATGGTAAATGTAAAAGCAGGTGATGCAAAAACCACTAAAAAACTCGTGATCCAGGAATAATCTGAATCAAAGGTTTAAATTAAAAAAGCCGTCCAGCAATGGGCGGCTTTTTTTGTTGGTTATTTCCACTTGTGTGTACATCTTCAACACTTAAGTAAAGTGTTTGTATAACTGAGAAAAGCTTCGGATTATCTGCACATACTGTCATAACTTTATTTTAACCAATAAAAAGACAGTGTATGAAATCAAAGTTATTATTAGCCGGAATCCTTTGCTCAGCCTTAGTTTCAGGGCAACAGAACAAATTAAAGGATGCCGGAACAACCGACCTCAGAAAAATATTGAGACCAATGCCGCAGGTGCAGGAAGCTGAGAACAACAAAAACGAAACAAAAAATCCGCAGAACGCTGCTTATTCAAAACAAACCAAAATGCTGGGACCTGGCCAGGGATGGAAATCTTTCACCGGTTCGATGAATGTATATGGCGTATTGGAGAGCAGCGGATCGCCGTTACAGTATAACGATGAGCTGAACGCCGTGTCTTTTATTCACCGCAAATCAGCCACCTATGTTTCTTCGCCATTTCCCAGCACAGAAATCGCGAGATCGGGTGTAATAGTCGGGATGGTAACGCAGGACTGGGGTACCAGCTGGGACAGCACCTGTATCTGGAACAATAGCCAACAGCTTGCGCGCTATCCGCAGGGCGGATTTTATACCGCGCCAAACGAAACGGACATTAACAATGCGTACCTTGTAGCGTCCGGGCCCGTTACGCATCCCAACTCAACCATTGGCTGGATAGGCAGCTATTTTGCCAGCAAAAAAATCGGTCCAATAGGCAGCGCTGACTATGACAGTATAGCCAGCACTGTTGCCGGAGCGCAGCAGTTTTTCCCTAACACGGCTCCCTTCGCGCCGGTAAAAAAGTTTGATTACCCGTCTTACGATTTCACGAGCACCGACGATGGCTATGTGAGATCACTGGCTCTTGTGGTGAATAATTTTAATTCAACCACGCCATCCATCCGAGGCACACGCGGTGCCCGCGTTCTGAAAGGCACTTTTAACGCCGGTACTTTTGACTGGGAAAGCGATTCACTTTTTCCGGACGTGCATTTAAATACCAACAGCAACTCGCTGGATATCCTCGGCGATCCGCACATGGCCTGGAACGAAAGCGGGTCGGTTGGGTATGTGTG
>CAZFCR010000178.1:4658-7132 GCA_964517305.1 uncultured Akkermansia sp. | reverse complement strand
AAGGTAGTGAGCGATGCTTCAAAAAATCTCGAGAGCATCACCTGGGATCATTCAGCATCAAAAATCATCAAAGCTTATTCTGAACATCAATTTATTTAAACCCTAAAAACCCGTATATGTCTTCTATTTGCTTTTATTTCCAGGTACACCAGCCCTTCAGAATCCGCAATTATTCTTTTTTCGACATCGGTCAGAGCCATTTTTACGAAGATGAACGCGCGAACCGTGAAATCATGAACAAGGTGGCTGACAAGTGTTACCTGAAAACCAACCGTAAGATGCTTGAACTGATCAAACGTCACGAAGGCAAATTCAGGATCAGCTATTCTATCAGTGGTACCGCTATGGAGCAGTTCGAAAAGTACCGGCCCGATGTGCTGCAGTCATTTATTGATCTTGCAGAAACCGGTTGTGTGGAGTTTCTGGCAGAAACCTATTCTCACTCACTGAGTTTTATTTTTTCGAGAGAAGAATTTAAAAGACAAGTAGAAAAACACGGCGCCATGATTAAAAAATATTTTAACCAGGTGCCGAAGGTGTTCCGCAATACAGAATTGATTTATAATAATGAGCTCGCAGCTTATATTGAAAGTCTTGGATACAAAGGTCAGGTATGTGAGGGTGTTGACTGGAAACTGAACGGCCGTACTCCTAATTATGTTTATCGTCCTGCAGGTTGCAATACAATGAAAGTGTTGCTCAAGAACCACCGTTTATCCGACGACATCGCTTTCAGGTTTTCTGACAGGGGATGGGCTGAATGGCCATTGACAGTTGATAAATACAAACAGTGGGTGCACGCGGTGGCAGGCAACGGTGAAACAATCAACCTGTTTATGGATTACGAAACCTTTGGTGAGCACCAATGGGAATCAACCGGTATCTTTGAGTTTCTCGATCATCTTCCGGCAGCGGTAATGTCGCATCCCGACTTTGATTTTAAAACACCATCTGAAGTAATTGATGCTTATCCTGCAAGAGACGTTTATGATGTGCATGATTTTACGTCATGGGCGGATACTGAAAGGGATCTTTCTGCATGGTTGAGTAATTCAATGCAGAACGAATCGATCAGAAGAATTTATTCGATTGAAAAAGATATTAAAGAATACGGCGGACCTGAACTGTTGAATGTTTGGGAGCGTCTGCAGACTTCCGATCATTTTTATTACATGTGTACCAAGTTCTGGAACGATGGCGATGTGCACAAATATTTCAGTCCTTATGATTCACCTTACGACGCGTACATGTATTATATGAATGTATTCAGCGATCTGGAGTGTCAGTTAAAGGACAGAATCAAAAAGGTGAAAGCCAAAGCAGTGGTGCGCAAAGTGGAGATAGAAATGGCAGGCGAAAGAACCCGCAAAAAGAGACAGTTGCGCGAAGTGCCAAGTCTGCTGTAACATTGATATTATAATTAAATTGCAGGATGATTTTAATAGCAGATAGCGGATCCACCAAAACAGACTGGGTGCTGCTTGACGAAGAAAACCAGTCACGGTTCAAAACAGTAGGATACAATCCTTATTTTGTAAATTCTGAGAACATTTATCATTCGCTGAATGAAAAACTGGTACCTCAGATAGATCCTCTGAGGATCAGCAGCGTTTATTTTTATGGTGCGGGCTGTTCCACCACCGATAACATGGAGATTGTAAACAAGGCTTTGAGCCGCTGTTTTATTAATTCCAAAGTGTCGGTCGGTCACGATATGCTGGCAGCTGCGCGTGCGCTGCTTGGAAACAACAGGGGTTTTGCCGCCATTATCGGTACAGGATCAAACACCTGTGTTTACGATGGCGAGAATGTGGAAGCCAATATCGATTCGCTGGGTTACCTGCTTGGCGATGAAGGCAGCGGTAGTTACATTGGAAAAAAGATAGTGCGTGATTTTATGCGCGGCTATCTGCCTGCCGATCTTGATGAACGTTTCCGTAAACAGTATCAGTTGAGCAACGAGGATATTTTTAATAACCTTTACAACAAACCATTGCCTAACCGTTTCCTGGCGAGTTTTTGTATGTTTGCCGATGAGAACAAAACCAATCCTTACATCCGGCAGATTGTGAAAGATTCTTTTACCGATTTTTTCAGAAATCTCGTAAGCCATTATCCTGACTATAAAAAGTATTCGTTTAACTGTGTGGGTTCGGTGGGTTTTAAATTCAAAGACATTCTCAGCGAAGTTTCCCGCGAATTCAGCATGGAGCCCGGAACCATCATCAATTCACCCATTGATAATCTGGTGAGTTATCACCTCACCTATGCTTAGGTAGATTCGGATGACATAAGTAAAAACCCTTTCATATTGAGAGGGTTTTTTTATGCGTCGGATTTTGAAACCAGAAAAGTTCAGTGAGGGGCTAAGTCGGATATGCCTGAATGAAGTTATGAAATACTCAGGTATTCAGTTTTTTTTTCACGGTAAATCATAAACAATTTATGCGAAAGGTCGTAGGATTACAGACAGG
>CAZFCR010000178.1:0-4648 GCA_964517305.1 uncultured Akkermansia sp. | reverse complement strand
TTTACTGGCATTCCCGAAAAAAATGTAAGAGCCGGTGATGGCTTGAATAGCGTCTGAGGTTTATTCTTTCACGGGAGCCAGGTATCCCTCAAGCGCCTGATCGAGTTTTTTATCGTCGATCTTTCCGTTTTTATAATCAATTGCCAGGCTCTTCAAGTACATTTTATCCTGAGGACCTACTGTTTTAGGTTTAGGCGCACGTTCAAAGATCGAACGTTTTTCGCCGAAGTCTGAGGGTTTGATTTTTTCAATCGCAAGTACCAGCCAGGTGGCAAAAATGAGATTAAAAATAAAGAACACGGGTTTTAGAAGGAAGGCATAGTTTTTCATCATCATAATTCTTTACAATTTTATTCAGCTTCTTCAGAGCGCCAGTAGGCTGCCCTGATCATGATGCTGAGTGATATAATATTAAAAATGCACCAGAACGAATTGGCGGCAAAACCTGATGGAGTCGGATGGGCGTCGAAATACAAAAGCAAACCGTTGTAGATGATTCCCAGTACCGTGAGTCCGATAATGATCAGGTGAGGTAAAATGTGCGGTAAATTTTTACCAATGGCTTTTCCCTTTGGCGTCACATTAAACTTTACTTTTTTTCCGCGGATCACCGAGAACAGCGACACCAGCATGAACCAGAAACTGGAGATATAATACTGATCACCGCGTTTGGTGTCAATTCCCCAGCAACCCAGCGCAATGGTGATGGTGTTCAGGATCTGAAAAGGCAGGAAGTATTTAAAGAATTCAAAGCTGTAAGCACGTACGGGTAAATCGAGCGTAAAGAAAAACACGATTGGACTTAATAGAAAAATAAGGATCCAAAGCGGCGCAAAATACGACCAGATGGTGCTGAAATAACAGAGTCTTTGTCCGAAGGTGAGCCCCTTGATAAAAACAGGATTGTCCTTAAAAGCAATGTCAAGTGATCCTTCCGCGTAACGTTGGTGTTGTTTGATCCAGCTGTCGAGGTCCTGGGTGCTCAACATCCTGCATTCCACACCGGCATGCTGTATGCTTTCCCAGCGGTTGTCCTTGTCGGCATGCAGCATGATAGAAGTGTAAATATCTTCAGAAGCGTGAAATTTAAAAGGAATGATGTCCTCTTCAAGAAGCATTTTATTTTTTTCTTTTTCAATTTCGTTTTCGCTTTTTTTCTGAACGCTCAGATTGGTTTCGAGTTGTTTGAGCTTGTTGGCAAAGTCTTTTACCGCGAGGCTCATGATCGCTTCGCGTCGGTGTATAGAACCCGCGCCGCAACAAAATGCGGCGTTAAAATAGTTTCTTTTGCGTAAGATCACATCGTAGAATAAACGCGGATCGTTTCCGAAAATGTCTTCGTTGATCTTGATCCTGCCGAACATGAGCTGCAGACCCCTTCTTAAACCTTTTCCCACAGTGGAAGAGGTGTGCGCGAGTCTCAGTTTGTTGGCCAGCACCTCGCTGAGTGGTTCGGCTTCGGTAGTATCGTAGAACCATTGTGGCGTTTGCACCCAGGCTACTTTGGGTTTTCTGAAATAGCCGGTTGTGTTTACAAGAAAATCCGGGAAAGGACGCGTGTCGGCATCCAGTATGGCAAAAATATCACCATTGGTGTGCTCGAGCGCGTTTTTCAGATTACCCGCTTTATAACCCTCATTGTGCTCGCGTATGAGATAACCCACACCTTCTTCCTCACACACTACTTTCATGTTCTCTTTTTTGGGATCACGCCCATCGCGCCTTCCATCGTCGAGTACATAAATTTTGATCTTTACATCCGGATACGGGTAGTTCAGTTTTTTAGCGTCAATGATGCTCAGGCGCACCAGTTCAACGTCTTCGTTATAGGTGGCAATAAACACATCCAGCCTCACGGGCCGGTCGGGTCGCCCCTGAAGCTCTTCAATGTCGGAGAGCATGTGAACCGGTGGATTTTTTTCTGGGTCCTTGTATTCCCAGAAGTTGATGATGATCATCACTGTGCTGAGAAAGCTAAGCGTTTCCGCCGTAACCAGAAAGATGGAAAATACCATCGCATCCGGATTCAGAGAATAACGCCAGCGCCAGTGCAGGTAAGCGATGCCCAGCGCAACAGTAACGATGCCGCTGAACTGAAAAAGGGCTGTGCGGAATTTGCTGGACTCTATCGCGGGATAGGGTCGCCTGTCCTCGTACTTATCAAAATAAAATCTTTTTTTCACTTTTAAATTTTGTCGCCGCAGTTAATAACCTTGTCAAGACCCATGGCCTTGATTTTCTTTTTAATGTTATCGTGTACGTTCACAAACTGAACTTCTACATTCATTTCGAGGAGAGATTTCAGCAGGTCGATGAGAATGGCCATCCCTGTGTTATTGATAAATTCAATGCCATTCAGATCATAATACTGTACACCCTGGCAATACACGCCCGACAACATTTCTGTGGTGTAACCATTGTCTTCACTTTTTTTATTCTCATCAAGAATAATGAGCCCGTCTGAACTTCTCCTGATGCTGAGTACATTGCTGCTGATCTTTTTTTCGGCTTCCAGCTGGCTGTTCACTGCATCCGGCGACACGGGTCCGCTTACGAGTGGAACCTGCGGTTCCTGAGTTTGTTCTAATGTGTTTTCCATGATGCTTAATTGTTGTTAAAAACAAAGTTATGCGCTCACATCGCCTGATACGGCTATTATTCGGTGATTGGGGCTTAATGATAGCTAAACCCACTCAGGCGGCTGGCATGAGATTTTCCATGTTGGTTAACGGCACAACAGCGCAGTTTGAAATGCAGGGGCAGAGGGAATCGGTGGACAGATTCGCCCTTTGAACCATTAAAATTTCCCTGTTACCGAATTAAAAGGGTTTGCCGGAATGCCGGGCATAGTTTTGTAAAAAAAACCAAT
The DNA here is from genome assembly GCA_964517305.1 of uncultured Akkermansia sp. Lineage (GTDB taxonomy): Bacteria > Bacteroidota > Bacteroidia > B-17B0 > Aurantibacillaceae > Aurantibacillus. The sequence continues at coordinate 1,779 of CAZFCR010000178.1, read as the reverse complement.
TAAAAAAATCACTATAAAAAAAAGAAAGATGAAAAAAGTATATTTATTTGTAACGTTTAACGCCATGTGTCTGGGATTAATGTCTCAGACTTTTCAATGGGCAAAAGCTGAAGGCAAGTACGCTTACGACTACGGTTACGGCATTGCAACTGACAACCAGGGTAATCTGTATGTTGCCGGAAAGTATGAAGAAAACGGTGCTGTGTTCAGTTCTACCACAGTGCCCTGCGCCGGTAACCACGACGGATTTCTTACAAAGTATGCGCCCAATGGCGATCTGATCTGGATCCGTACCATGGGTGGAACCCTGGGTGATTACGCGCAGGCCATGCACTGCGATAAATCCAACTATGTCTATATTTCGGGCGAAATGGAAGGTTACAACAACCTCATCAGTTTTCCGGGATCAACGGTAACGCTGAACTGTGTTGGTGACAATGATCTTTTCCTTGCCAAGTATGACCTGAATGGTAACCTCATCTGGGCCAAAGGCGAAGGTGGGATCAACAGTGAAAAAGCGCTGGGCATTACCTCAGACATGAACGATAACGTTTACATCTGCGGGTATTACACCAACACCACAACCATCAACGGAACAGCCATCACAGGCAAAACCGGTCGTAACATTTATGTGGCAAAGTACGACAAGGACGGTGTTTTTCAGTGGTTTAAAGATGCCGGCAGCGACGGACGTGATGAAGCAAAAGCTGTGAAATGTGATGCAGCGGGCAACGTGTACATCTGCGGAATGTTTTCTAACAACTGTGAGTTTCCGGGAAATACCTTGACTACTTATAACAACACCAATTACTGGGATGCTTTTCTTGCTAAATACGATCCAAGTGGAAATCTGCTATGGGTAAAAACCGGCGGCGGAGACATTGATGATGGCGCCTGGTCGCTTGCCATCGACAATGGAGGATCCATTTACATCGGTGGAGAATGCGGCGCATATGTTAGTTTCAGCGGTGAAAACCCTCCGAGTGTTGGTGAAGCTGATTCTTATGTGGCCAAATACAACTCCGGTGGTAATCTTCAGTGGATCAAACGTGTAGGTAGCGACAAAGTGGACCGTGTTCGTGGTATTGGTACTGATGGTACGCATATTTTTATCACAGGTCAGTTTGGAGGCACTGCATATTTTGGTGGTGCACCGGCTATCACAGCAGGAGACACTTCAGATATCTATATCGCCGCGCTTGACAGTGATGGTTCTTTTAAATGGGCAGTTGCTGTAGCAGGACCAACCGACGCTTTTGAAAATCTCGGGTACGAATCAGGTAACGGTGTTACAGGCTTCGCAGCGGGGCAGGATGGAAGTGTGTACGCAACCGGTGGTTTACTGGATGGCGGTGTGTTCGGCGGAACAACCATTACAAAGGCAGGAAGCCGCACCGATGCATTTGTAACAAAAGTGTCGTGGGATACAGGTATGCCTCCTTTACCAACCGCAGTTTCAGCGCTTTCAATGGATTACGGAATCGCGGTTTATCCGAATCCGGGCAACGGTCATTTCAGGATCAGCAATGGAAATCTTAATGCACCTGTAAAAGTATGTGTATATAATTGTGTAGGTCAGCTTGTTCAATCGGTTGAAAAAAATGCTTCCGATATCAACGAGATCAACCTCGAAGGCAAACAGGAGGGCATTTATTTTCTCGAAATAAATAAAGGCGAGCAGGTAGTATACCGTCAGAAATTAATTCTTCAAAACTAACAACAACAGGAGGCTGTCTCAAAAGTGAGGCGGCCTTTTTTTATAACTAATGTTTTTATTAA